>CAZNZS010000026.1:14023-27467 GCA_964577585.1 uncultured Acutalibacter sp. | reverse complement strand
GCCGCGCCACCTCCCCTTAGCAGGGGAGGTTAAGGTCAAGGGCAGGCTCCCCTTTCAGGGGAGGCAAGAAGTAAGAGCAAGCCTTTGCCCTTATCTCTGTACATTCTATATTATACATTATACATTTTACACTGCGCTTAACGCCCTCTGTCTTGTCGCCTCATAAAGCATGACGGTAGCGGCGCAGGCCACGTTGAAGGAAGAAGCGGAAGAGCTTTCCGCCATGGGGATAGTGCAAAGCACGTCGCAGGCCTCCTTAAAGGCGTGGCAGAGACCGTCGGTCTCGTTCCCCACCATGAGAAGCAGCGGCCGGGAAAGATCCTGGCCGTACAGGGGAAACTGCTGATGGGCGGTGGTGCCTATGGAAAGGAAATCGGGATATTTTTCCTTCATCGTGTTGAGGAAACGGAACACTTCCGCATTTTCGCTTACATGAATGGCGGGCACGTTGAAAAAGGAGCCCATGGAAGCGCCCACCACTTCGGGATCGTAAAGATCCACAGCGTGGCCGGTAAGGATCAGCCCGTCCGCTCCCAAAGCATCGCAGGAGCGAAGAATGGTTCCCAGATTGCCCCGGTTGGAAGCCCGGTCAAAGAGCATCAGCAGCGGCGGCTTTTCCGGAGAAAGGGAATCGATGAGAAGGGAAGGATCGTCTTCCCGCATTTTTACCACAGCCAGCAGCTCGGAGGTATCCTCCTTCCCACTGAGCTCCTGTAAAAGCTCCGGAGAAAGCTCGAAATTTACCTCCGTTTTCACCTTTTCCAGCATTTCTTTCGCCCAGCCGGAAAGCCCCAGCTCCGGGGAATAGAGAAAGGAGGAAATTTCCCAGCCGTTTTCCACGGCCCCATTGATATTCCTGACGCCCTCCACAAAAAACTCCCCGTACCGGTGGCGCTTATTTCTGTTTGTTTTCAGTACCTCAAATTTCTGATACTCGGCGCTTTTTGTCCGCACCTGTTTCCTTTTCATGCTGCTTTCCGCTCCGCCTTTCCCGGTATTACCGCAGAATGTCTGTTTCGGGGGTTTTTCCTGTTTCCCCCGCCCATGGCGGGGGAAACACAGCTCTATTCTCTCTGCAATCTGGACGCTCCCGTTACCGCTGCACGTCTATCAGGACCTTCATGGTCGATTCCCGGTTTTCGTCGATATACCGGTAAGCCTCAAGATACTGCATAAACGGGAATCTGTTGGAGATCAGGGGCTTTAACTGCACTTTTCCGGAATCCGCAAGCCCGATGGCCTTTTCGTAATCCTCGCTTCGGTACATCATGGAGGTGTTGAGATCCAGCTCATGGTCGTTCAGCACCGCCAGGTCCACCTTTGCCATGCCGGAAAACACGGCCACAAGAATGATGGTGCTGCCCTTTCTGGCATATTTGACGGCCTGGCCCATGGTAATGTCGTTTCCGGCGCAATCGTAAATGACGTCGGCCTTATCCGGGCCGAAGCATGTGAGAAGGGCTTCGCCAAAGTCTTTTTCCCCGGTATTTACGCAAAAATCGGCGCCGCATTCAGCAGCCTTGCGGAGCCTGATCTCACTGACATCGGTGATCATGACCTTTCCTGCGCCCATGCCTTTAGCGGCCTGGGCCACGAGGTTTCCAATGGGCCCCGCGCCCAGCACACAGATATTCTTTCCTGTTATGTCCCCCGCCCTTCTGACGGCATGAACGGCAACGGCCAGCGGCTCGATCATGGCCCCTTCCTCAAGGCTCATGGAATCGGGCAGGGGGGTGACCTTTGCAGCGTCCACCGCGAAATAATGGGAGGCCACGCCGGTGGTCTGAAAGCCCATTACCTTCAGGCTTTCGCAAAGGTTGTATTTCCCGTGGCGGCAGGGGTAGCATTCTCCGCACACCACCTGAGGCTGAATGGTGACCTTTTGCCCCAGGGAAAGTCCTGTCACTCCGGGCCCCAGCTTTTCCACAAGCCCGGACACCTCGTGGCCCTGAGTCACGGGATAGCTGGTAAAGGGATGCTTTCCGTGGTACACGTGAATATCGGAGCCGCATATACCGATCTCCATGATCTTCACCAGCACCTGGCCTTCCTTCGGCTCCGGAACGGGGATCTCCCGAAATTCTATCTTTCCCGGTTCGGTCATGACCTGCTGTAACACATCAATTCCTCCTTTACGGCGTGGAAACCTCTTTTACGATAAAGTTATAAGGTTCTTTGAGCAGGATGTTTCCCTGAGCGTCCACAAGCTTCACAAGCACCCGGTAGGTGCCTTTTTCCTGCTCCGAGGGCACGGTAAGGGAAAGCTCGCAGCTCCCGGTTCCGGAGACCTGCTCCGGAGAAGCAGCGCCCCAGTCGGAGGCCGCCGCCAAAACTGTATAACTGCTTTCACCGGGACCTTCTCCGGTCTTTTTCAAAATCTCGGCTTCCAGCCTGTCGCCCTCCTGGGCTTCTTCATAGGAAGCGGAAAGAGTGATGCCTCCTCCTGGCTCAAGCAGGCGCTGTCCGCCGCTCAGGCTTACACCCAGAGCTCTTTGCGGAGCCTCCGTGCCAACCCGTTCCAGCGTGAAATTCACCTTGCCGGACGCCGCCGTCTCCTGCAATACAGCTCCTGCCTGAAGCCCAGGCCGGGGAGACAGGGAAGCGGTAACCTGATATTCCCCCGCTGCCAGCGCGGCTTCGCTGACCATAGACAGGTCCAGCGTTATCTGCCCGCCGCTCTTCGGCAGGAAAAGGGAAGCCGCGCCACCGCAGCAGGAGGGAAGCTCGCCGCCGGAGATCACCGTGCCTTCCGGAAAGCTCACGACGGTACCGTTTTTCCAAAGCTTCAGGCTTACGGAAACGCCCGCCTCATACCGGATATCGTTTTCCGGCAGCTGGGGCGCGACCGTCATCTGCCAGACTGTGCCCACTGTGCTTTCTCCCTGCTCCAGGGCAAGGGAAGCGCTCTGCTCACCGACAACGGAGAACTCCGCCCTCGCAGGCGCGGCCTCTTCCTGATCTCCGGAAAGAGTGAGATAATAATTTCCCGTCTGCAGGGGGCTTCCCGAAAAGCTCAGAGCGAAAAGGAGCTTTTCGCAAACGCGCTTTCCCACTTCCGGCCCCGGATAGGAAAAGGTGGAAAGGACCAGCTCCTGCTGTCCTGAAGCCGTGCAGGAATAAAAGGACCGGGCCGCTGTCTGATCCATGAGAACAATCTTTGTCCCCGACGGGAACGAAGCGGGAGAAGCCCCGCTTTCCCCGGTTTTATACAGCCGCAGCTTTCGTTCGGCATCACCTGCGGCGGGTGTGTATTCGGTGGTAAACCGGGCTGTGAGTCCGCCGTTTCCGAAGATGGCGGCAGCTCCCCCCGTTTCCGCGGCAAAATTTCTCCCCGCCAGGGTAAAGGCGCTTTGCGTCACGCTGCCCTGCTCCTCCAGGGTAAGCTCCACCGTCACCCTGTTCTGCAGGACGTTTTCCGCGGTATATTCCTCCAGGACCAGCCGGGCTTTTCCGCCGGAAAAGCTCTGGAAGCCGGAATGATAGACAAGGGCGATCTGCAGCTCCGCCCGGGAAGCGTCTCCCGTGACAAGGCTGCCCTGCTCCCAAAGGCCGGGAACACCGGAATCCCATGTTTCCCCGCCCTCCGGCAAAGCGCTTAAAAGATAGGCCTTGGAGGAAGCGGAGGCCTCTGTCCAGCCGGAGCCGGGCTTTATTTGCAGCGCGAAGGTGTTCCCCGCGGTCTGGCTGCCGGTAAATTCGGGCAGGGAAAGAGGATCCTCCGTTTTGGGCATGACAAGAGAGAAGCTGCCTGTGAGCTTCACCTCAGTGATCTTATAGGTGTTTTGGGCGCCGGAGGCGGGCAGGGAAATGGCCGCGGAGGCCGTTTTCACCTCTCCGGGCTGAGATCCCGCAGCCTCCAGCACGGCGGAAGCGGTGCTGTCAAGGCTTTCCGCCGCGGGAAAGACAAGCTCTTCCTCGCCCGCGGCGGAAAACAGGGCCGCAAAAAGGTTCTGCTTTGGCTTTCCCGTTACGATACAGCGAAGCTTTTCGTTTTCCCCGGGCTTTCTCACGCAGCTCTGCTCTGTTTCTTCCCCCAGGTCCTTCCAGGGGCCGTTTTCCACGGAGCTTTGCCAGCGATACCCGGTGACGTCATATTGGGACAGCTCCGGCACAGTAAAGCGGAAGCCGTCTTCCGTTCTGGAAACCAGGAGCTTTGCCGTAACCCGTTTTGCCCAGTTGGCGATAAAGTACAGCTCATCCTGTTCGCCCACCGTATACTGGGAGCCTGCCGGGCGGAGGGAGCCAGCCTCATCCTGCGCCTCGGTCCAGCCTTCAAAGGAATAGGCGAAAAGATCTCCACCCTGGGGCGGAGAGAGCTCCTCCGGACATTCGGGCAGGACAATGACGCCGCCGGAAACCGGCAGGCGCCGCACAGCTTCTCCCTCTCCTTCTCCTCCGCTGAATGTTGCGGAAACAACGCTTTGAGCCTCCCTGTAGCCGGCAGCGGTCATGGCCGCCCGGAAGGGCTCGTTATTTTCGGAGCAGGTAAACAAGGGCTGATCCTGCCTTGGGAAGAAAATGTTCCCTCCCAGCTCCTGCCGGGTGACGGTTTCCACCACAAAACGGTTTTCGCCCTCCGGCGAAGAGGATACCGGCTCTCCCCCCGCCTTGGAGGACACGCCGCCCGAAGAGCTTTCACCCGAAGAGCTTTCGCTCGAAGAGTTTTCACCCGAAGAGTTTTCACCCGAAGAGCTGTCGCCCGAAGAGTTCTCACTCGAAAAGTTCTCACTCGAAGACGCTTCCTCCCTTTTTCTTGTGACCATGGTTTCCATGAAGGGGTTTTCCACAAATGTGGGGTGGGGAGCCGTTTCGGCGCTTTTCCCGGAAAAAGCCCCTTCACCGATCCGCGAAAGCTTTGTGGGCAGAAAAATGGGCTTTGTAAAGCTGCCGCAGCCGTAGAACGCGTAATCGCCGATGGAGGCGATATCCGCTCCGAGCCGCAGCTCTTTGATATCCAGTCCCGCAAAGGGCGCGGTTTCCGGCGTGTAGTCCCGGATCTGGCCGGAACCCCTTACAACAAGGACGCCGCTGTCCTCCAGCACCGCTGTAACGCTTTCGGGGTTCACGCCGATATCAAAGGTCCGCTCCGCCCCGCTGGCGGTGATCAGGGGAAGATGGGAAAAAAGGGCGCAGGCAACAAGCGCCAGGGAGAGCCCCAGGCACAGCACCGCTTTTCCTTTTTCCTTCCGGCAGGTCACGGACCTTCCTCCTTCCGCCTTTTCAGGCAAGCCGCTTTTTTGTCTACTCGTTGACACCCACGCTGAAATCCGCTTTCCCGTAAGACGTTTCCGGGCTGGTCTTCAAAAACACAAGGGCGTACCGCTCACCCGCCTGGGCGGTAAAGACAGCCCTCCCGTTTTCGGCGCTTTGCAGCAGCGAATTTGCCGGGTCCGGCACAAGGCCGCCGGGCCAGGATACCCAAACGCTCTGCCCTTCGCCTCCCGCAAGCTCCAGCGTTACCGTTCCGTTTTCGTCCTTTACCTGCCAAACAAGCCCTTCCTCACGGGCGGAAAGGCCGAATTCGGCGCTTATTTCCTTTTGATAGGGGGAGGTGGCCTCGGCGATTACCGTGACCTTTCCCTCTTCCCCAAAATCGGACGCGCGGACGGAAAGCGTGACGGCCTCCGTCTGCTTTGCCCCTGAGAGGGTCCCCTGTTTTCCCGCCCCGGCGATCTCACTGCCGCCGGAAAGGGTGCGCAGCGTGTACCGGATCTCCTTATCCGTGGTCCTCAGATCGTCTATAAAATTGGAAAGGGTGAAGCGGATCTCCACCATACCCTCACTGTCGGCAGGATCCGTCTGAAAATAGGGCCTGTCGGCGCTGAGCTTATCGCTTGTAAAATAAAAAGGGGCGGCTGCCGCCATGCCGGAGGAAATATGCTCTCTTCTGTATTTGGCAAGGGTGGCCCCCATGGAGGTCAGTACCAGAACAAGCGCCACTGTAAAGCACAGTGCCGCCGCCGCGTTTCGTATTTTCTTTTGAAGCCGCTGCTTTTTGCCGTGCCTTCTTCCCACGGTTCCACCACCTTGCCGCTTTCCTTACGGAGAAACCGATGAGCTGCTCTGTTCTCCGCTTCCGGGATCTTTCTGCACCGCCGTTACCGTTACGTTTATCATGTCTATCTCATGGCTGTACTCTTCGCCGGATTCCTCATAGGGCCAGAAAACGGAAAGCTCATAGGAATGGCTCACGCCCTTACCCTCTTCCGCAAAGGGAAGCTCTCCGCCGGAAGCCTTGCCGCCCGCGTCCAGGCTTCCCGCCAGGGTCCCCATGCCGCCGCTTTTCGTTCCCCGAAGAGTAAATTCCAAAGGCAGATTTCCGGTGCTTTCCACCTGTATTTCATAATCCACCGCCACATCGCTGAAGCTCCCGTCCTGGAAATTGCACACCTGAAAGGTGACCGTTTTCAGCTCGCCGGGAACCATATCTTCCAGAGCCACATCAAAATTCACCGTGCCGCTGCCGGAAAAGGAAGCCACCTGAGCATTGGCGGAAACCGAAAATTCAGAGGAATATTTTGCCAGGGTGCCCGCTGTGGCCAGAGAAGTGGCCAGCACCAGGAGAATCAGAAGCAGCATGGCGCGCAGCCTGCCGGGAAACGCCCGCTTCCCGGAGCTCTTCGCGTGTTTTCCGCCCACGGGGCGGGAGGAATTCTCTCCGGGGCCCGGGCACTCCGGCCTGTTACCTCGTTCCCTTCTCATTGCGCATGTCTTCCCCTTGGTTTTTCTTTATTTTTTGCGCCGTCAAGAAGCCAGGGAAGGCCGATCAACAGGACCGCCGCCACCACCAGGATCAGGATCCCCAAAGGAGAACGCAGGAAGATCACCACGTTTCCCACGCCGGGAAGCACCACTTGCAGCTTTCCAAGAATATTTTCCGGAGGCAGAAGCTCATCGTCTTCCACATTGTTGGCCTCGCCTTTGGTGATAAACTTTCCCTCCACCTTTCCCACGATCTTGTGGGTAACCGTCTGGTTCTGGCTGCTGCGGAAGGTGATAATATCCCCGAGCTCGTACTCCTCCTGCTCTTTGATCAGGATCATATCTCCGGGAGAAAAGAGAGGCTCCATGCTGCCGGAGGTGACGATATACTGGGAATAGCCGAACAGCTCCGGAGCATCCCGCTTTAAAACCAGCTGCTGGGTGAGCATCCACAGGTTGAAAAGCAGAGCGCAGCACAGCACAAGGGCCAGAATGATCTGTAAAATTTTGATGGCAATTTTCATAAGCACTTCGCTCACTTTCTCTAAGGAAGCTCTGATTAAATCAACAGACCAGATCGGCAGGAAGATATTTCGTATGTCAAAGGCCCAAAATCGCAGGAATACTTGGTGTATTTCAAGATTTTGGAGCAAAGACAGGCAAAATATCTGCCGCCGAGGTGCGCCTGAGCGATTTATTCAGAGGTTCCCTAATGCTGGCCGGGATACTTGGTATCGTCGCCGGGTTCTATCACTTCGGGAGGGCTTATCTGTTCGGCCTGGATAGAGAGGGTGACTTCATAGCACCTGTCCGCCGAATTGGTGGCGGCCATGTCCAGGGCGTCGTCGCTTTCCGGGTCGAACCAATCTTCATACTGCCAGGCCCATTCAATGGAAAAGTTCTGCCTGGTCCCGGCAGGGATCGTTATTTTAGGAGAAACAAGGGCGTTTTTTCCATCGGTGCGCTGCCTGTGCAGGTGATGGGTATTGTCCGCTCTGTCCACCACCGTGTATAAAATGGGCAGATGAAAGGTTCTTTCCTCGATGGAAATGGTATAGGCAATATCATACTGCTCGGGGTTTTCCAGGGTGAAATCGTAGTACCCCTTTGAGCCGGGAGCCGCAACGGGGATCCCGTTTTCCTCCCCCAGCTCCGCGCCCACGGTCCTGTTTTGAAACAGGTCTACGAAGGACTGCTGCTTCCAGGAAATCCCGCTGGCGCCGTCCGCTACGGAAAGCCCGCCTGTGGGCTCCTCCGGCTCTGTATCCTCGCCGGAGGCTGTTTCCTCCGCCTGGGAAGCGCTGTCCGTTTCCTCCGGAAGCCCATCTTCCTCAGGGACAGCAGGAGCTTCGCCAGGGACATAGGCGTCCGGCAGCAGATCCGGCTCTGTTACCTCACCGTTATCTATTTCCACCGGGGTATCGCCGCCCACAATCTCTCCGCCGGGAAGCTTTACCTCGCCGTTTGGAAGGATCTTTATCCCGTCCTCTGTTTCAGCGCTGCCGTCTTCCTTTACCGTAAGGCCGGGAAGAACTTCTTCCTCTTCCTTTACCTCGGTCTGAGCGCCTGTTTTCGTTATGGCGACCTTCTGGGAGGGCAGGACCACTTCCCCGTCCGGCGCGGCAATGCTGCCTTCCGGGGTCACCACCAGAGAATTTTCCCGGACCCTGAGCCCGGCCCCGTCAAAATTGAGAAGCTGGCCGTCCCGGGTGGTAAACAGGGCGGAGTTTTCCTCGGGCACCAGATTTCCTTCCTCATCCATGACGAAGGTAAGCTCCAAAAGCCTGGTGTCTTCCGGCATGACAAAGGAGGGCGTTCCGCCCGATCCGGACCTTTCTATGGTTCCCCCCGAAAATTCGAGGGACAGCGGCGTGGAGGCGACAAGCTCCCTTTTTTCGTCAAGGACCTCCAGCACATGGCTGCCTGAACGAAGATCGGCAAGATAGAATTTACCGTTTTGATCCGTGACATCCTCACGGTTTTCATCCAGCCGCACCGTGAAGCCCGCGCAGGGCATTCCCTCCCGGGAACGGAGGGCGCCTGAAAGGTAGTGCAGCACCGCCTGGGCGCGGGAGGACGAATCTCCCGGAGAAAGCACGATGGTGTCCACCAGCGCTCCGGTGGAGCGGGCGGAATTTCTTCCCAGGGTAAAGCCGGCCATTCCGGAGGTAGCCACGAAAACCGCGAAGAGCAGGATCACGATCCCGGAAAGGTGCGGCCTGCGAAGGTGCGGCATACCGTGGCCGCCGTTATTCTCTTTTTCCGCCACAAGGCCGCCTCCCTTCCGCAATATCAGCTGCCGAAGCGCGAAAAGTTCAAAGGAAAACCCCCGGCAAAGGGCCGCAAAGTCCTTTGCCGAGGGCCCTGCACCATCGGCGGCGCCCCTTCCGGGGCGCTCCCGTATTTTATTGATGTATCACAGAGCTATCAGCCGGCAGCCGGCTCATTGGGATTCACCTGAGTCATTTCGACAAGCACGGTAAACGTAAAGGTACCCGCCTTGCTGTCCTGCACATCATCCGCATCGTCAGCGGCAGTATAGGGCCACTCCCACCAGATCGTTTCGGTCCTCTGAGCGGATGAGCCGGACTCGCCCGCATCTATTGTGCCATCCTGCCCGATCTTAACGGCGCTCGCCGCATCCTTTGCGTCATTCAAATGAACCACGGCAGAGGAATTTGAACCATCGGCCTCCTGGCCCTTCCAGAACTTCAGGTTCACGGGCATATCATTTGAGTTAGAATCGGTACGGTACATTTTGATTGAATACTTGATGCCGACCTGAGAACCATTGCCATCCACCTTCACCTTGAAGCTGCCAATGGTACCGGGAGCGATCACGTCGTTGCTGAGAGCCTTGTCGTTTACAATGGTACCACTTTTTAGAGTATCACGAAGATTTACGACATCAGACGCCTGCTGAGTAAGCGGGTCACCGGCAGTATCAGTGATTGCTGCCGTGGGAGTCCAGGTAGCCACGATCAATTTGCCATTGACATTCGCCTTACTTGCGTACTTTGCCAGCGTTCCGGAAGAGAGGCTGGCAGTGACCAGGGTAAGCGCCAAAGCAAAAACACCCAGCCGCATTGCGATGCTTTTCTTTTTCATTGTCTTTTCCTCCGTTTAGAGATTCAGCGCTTTCACGCCGGATGTGATATTTTACGCGGCGCTGTGCAGCGCCGTGCTATCCGAAAATCAAAGTTCGTCCTTTTCCTCTCCGGGAACTTTCTCAGAGGCATTGCCGACCTGGGCCCGCAGGCGCTGAAGCTCCTGCTCCATGGCTTCCATTTCCTGCATACGGCCCGTGCTTTCCGCCTGAAGCTTTTCCCGCTCCGCCTTTTCCCTGCGGTTCTGCCCAACCCTTCTGAGCACATCCCACAGCAGCATCAGCAGGATCGGCCCGCCGATAAAGATCAGCATCCCCTGAGGCGTTTGCAGAAAAACCGCCAGGTTTCCTATGCCGGGGAACCTCATGCCGGTGTAAATGCCCTGGACCTGCTCGGGAGACACGGGAGAAGGATCTTCCATATCGTTTGCGGTACCCTGTGTAATGTACAGGGGAGAGCCGTCTTCCTTTTTCTGCACCTCAATGATCTGGTGGGTGATCACCGTTTCATCTTCCATATAGCAGACAATATCGCCGGGCACAAGAACATTGGGATCCGTCTTGCTGAGGACGATCATATCCCCAGCTTCAAAAACAGGGGACATGGAGCCCGAAAGCACGATGACGGGAGAGTAGCCGAACACGGAAGGAACATGATCCGGATCCGCATAAGACCGCACGATCATAATGACATTCAGAATAATAACAGGAATGAAAATGACGCACAAAAGCACGCCCACAACGTTCCAAACCGTTTGAAAGGGGCTTGCTTTCTGCTTTTTCCCCGTGCTCTCAGCTTCTCTCATTCTAAATTTCACATCATTTCCCGAATAATAATGACGAATTTTGCTTGATAAAATATCCAAATTCAACATTCAGTACTTTACGTTCTCTATTTTAACACTTTCTTTTTGTTTTGCAAGTAGGAACACCGTTTTGACAAGTTTTTTCACTCATCTCTACTTCTGATTTCCGAACTTTTCGGATTTCCACAATATTTTGTGTATATTTCCGTTCTGCCACTGGATTTTAAGTGATGTTTCCTGTATAATTGAGTGATATAAGGACGAGGGCACAAAAAACGGAAGGAAGGATACTGTGGAAGAACTGGTTTTATACAGCAACAACACTGATTTCTTCGGAGATTTTGGCCGGGAGCTTACCGCCAGACTGGAGAATTCCGCTCCGGGTCTTTTCAGAATTCATTCCCTGCCCCTTTTGCAGCTCACCTTTTACGAGGAGGAGGAAGCCCCGCCCTCCCTGTGCATCGTGGACATCAGGGACGACCCGCGGCGAAACATGGAGTTTGTCCGGAGCCTGAAGCAGGAAAAGGGCGCTGAGATAATGGTGGTGGCCTCAGGACCGGAATGGGCCATGCAGGCCTATAACAACGACGTGCTTTCCTATTTTCTCGATCCGCCCGACCCCATACGGGCCGCAAGCCTGATCCTGCGCCGCTTTGCCCGCAGCATTGGCGCGCAGGCTCCGCAGTTCTCCTTCCGCACCGCCAACGGCAGGCGCTTCCTTTCGGCGGAACAGATCGTTTATGTGGAATATTCGAACCACCGGCTTCTGGTGCATACGGACCGGGGAAACACCGTTACCACAACCACCATGCGGGTCTCCTTCGGAGAGGCCGCCGCCCGGCTGCTGGAGGATCCCCGCTTTATCAGGACCCACGCCTCCTTCCTGGTGAACATCACCCACGTGGCCCAATTCGGCCAGTATGTGCTCATCATGGACAACGGCGCTTCCATTCCCATTTCTCACGGAAAGAAACCGGAGGTGAAAAAGAACCTTTACCGGTTCTTTAACGGGAACAAAGGATGAAGGGCAGTGTAGAGTGTAGAGAGAAGAGCAAGGTCTCTTTCCTGTCATTGCTGAGCAAAAGCAAAGCCTGCTTTGCTTTCAGTGAAGAATCTCGCCCTTTAGATGCTAGATTCTAGATGCTAGACTCTAGATGATGGTTGCGCCTTCGGCGCAATGAAGGAAGGGCAGGAAATTATAGATTAGCACCCACCCCTTGGCTCTCCCTCTGGGGTGATGCGTTCCGGTGGAACGCGCCCATCACCGTTCTCACCTTCGGTTCGGGTGCTGTGCCCCAGTGGGGCACAGCACCCGAGTCGAAGACGAGACAGGGCAAGGCCTTTCCAATTACTAATAATTAACAGCTAACGACTACCTCGGGTGCTTCCGTCTTTCTTTTTGTCTTGACAAAGTTTTCAAGCTCTGATAAAATCGGATTCAGAATTCCGAACGGGGGAGTAGCAGGCGCGTTTGCGCAGCAAGTCAACAACCTCGGCTTTTGAGCCTGGCTTGCTTTTATTTGCGAGACTCGTGTATGACCTTGAGGTTATTACGCGAAGTCTTTTTTCATGAAAAAAGAACCGGGTGTGGCCCAGAAGGTCATGCTCGGTTTTCCGCATTTTTTGGAAAAGCTAAGGCCATACGGCCGCAGCTGAAAAGAAAGGAAAGTGGTAAAAAATGGTCATTGCTGTTCTGCTGTTTCTGTTAGGGCTCATCCTGCTCATCAAGGGCGGCGACTGGTTCGTGGACGGAGCAACGGGTATTGCCCACAGGTTCCACGTGCCTGAGATCCTGATCGGCGCTACGGTGGTCTCCATCGGCACAACTCTTCCGGAGGTGATGGTTTCCGCCACATCGGCGGTAAGCGGCCACGGTGAGATCGCCTACGGAAACGCCATCGGCTCCATTATCTGCAACACGGCGCTGATCGCCGCCATCGTGGTGGCCGTTCGCCCCGTTGAGATCGACAGGAAGGCTTTGCTGGTTCCCATCGCCTTTTTCTTTGGGGCCTCCGCTGTTTACATGGTCGCCGCCTATGCCATCGGCAGCTTCTCAAGGATCACCGGCGTGCTGCTGCTCCTGATCTTCGCCGCTTATATGGCCATCACCATCACCCAGGCCTTCAAGGGGCCGAAAACAGTGGAAGCTTCTCCGGAAGAGGAAGCGCCCGAAAGCGGTGAAAAGGAACGCCCCCTGTATCTCGACATCATCCTGCTGGTGATCGGCGCGGCGCTGATCGCCGTGGGAGCAAACCTGCTGGTGAACAACGGCACCATCATCGCCCAAACGCTGGGCGTGCCGGAATCCGTTATCGCCCTGACCTTTGTGGCTCTCGGTACCTCTCTGCCGGAGCTGGTAACGGCCGTCACCTCTTTGATCAAGGGCCATGGGGCCCTGTCCCTGGGCAACGTGGTGGGAGCAAACCTCTTCAACCTGGTTCTGGTTTCCGGCGTTTCCACGGTGCTTTCTCCCTTTGACGTGCCCGGCGGAAAGCTGATCGGCGTTATGAACGCCTCCCTGGTGGTGGACATCCCCCTCATGCTTTTCGTTATGGCCTTTTTGACGCTGCCGGCCCTCAAGCGCGGGAAGCTCAGCCGCTTCCAGGGCATCGTTCTGCTCGTCGTTTACGCGGCCTTCTGTGTGTTCCAGTTTATTGGATTCTAGAAACTAGATACTAGCTGCTGGAGCAACCGATCCCACAGTCAGCTTTGCTGACTGTGGGATCGGTTTTTTCTTGCCGACATTGGAATGAGATTGGGGAGTACACTCTTTCTAATAGCTAATAACTAAATACTAACGACTAAAGGGCGAGATCCTTCGGCGCTGCAC
>CAZNZS010000026.1:0-13923 GCA_964577585.1 uncultured Acutalibacter sp. | reverse complement strand
ATATGGATCAACGTAGGTGTATGTATTGAGGTCAAAGGAGCGGAGATGCTCAAAGGACATGTTGTTCCCGCCGTTTCCGGGGCCCATGAAGAGGTCCAGGTCCGTCCCGTAAGCCTTAAAATCTTCCTGGCGGCTCATATAGGCATTGTAGTCCGCCGCCTTGCCTTCCACGGTATATTTGCCGTTTCCCTCTTCTCCGTAAATACCGTGGCCCTCCAGGACAATTTCCTTGGATGACAGGCCGCTCTGGCCGCTATTCCAGGGAATGTACCTCACTACATTGTTGAACTGATCGCCCTCCGGGCTCTTTGTCCTGAGAACAAGGTAGAAGTTCCCCGCGCCGTCCACCGCCTGGCCGATGGAGCCGGAGTTTCCTCCCACCTCCAGGAACAGCTCATCCTCCAGAACACAGGAAGCCGCGCCGTCCTTTATGGTCCACACCTCAAAGGAGACCTCATAGTCATCCCCTTCATACAGGATGAGCAGCTCGGAAACGCCGTTGCCGTCCATATCCGTAAAGCTTACCAGAGGTTCAAACATGCCGGAGCTGTTCACATCCTCTTCCACGTCCCGCAGGATCTCATCCACTATCGCATTCACATCGTTCCCGGAATGTCCTCCGGAAAGGCCCCCATTTTGGGAAGCCCCGCCGGCGCCGTCTGAGAAGCACAGGGAGCCAACGATCTCCCACAGAACCGAGGAAACGCTTTCCAGCTCCTCCTCGGGGGCTCTCATTTCGATCTCCCAGAAATCGCCGTCATAGGGGAAAGCGATCTCATAAACCGCTATCCTTTTCCCGTTCTCATAATATTCCAGATCCACCTCGGTGAATTCATATCTGCCCATGGGCAGAGCGCCGATCTCCGAAATGTATCTGCCCTGATCCTTATATTTCAGGAAATAGGAAGCGCAGCCCTGCAGCATTTCCTCCGCGGTATCCTCATCAGGGGAATACACCTCGTTTTTCTTGATCTGGATCCTGCCGTCGGCGTATTTCTCCCCTGTAGGATACATGCAGAGCTCATCGTCCTCAAGCTCCATAACGGCTTCCTCCAGGACTCCCTGCCGGGTGGCAAATCGGAAGCCCAGTCCGTCCGCCGTGAAAACATCATAGCCGACCGTATCGCAAAGGCCGGTGATCGCAAAGCTATCGAGCATGGCCTGGGCCTGATCCCTGTAGGCCTCTTCCAGCTCCGAGCCCTCCAGGACAGCCCACTGCAAAGCATAGCAGCCGACGCTGTCCTGAGATTCCAGAAAAACCGTGCCGCCGTTGTAGGTGCCGTCGCCGCCGGTCCGGCTCCATTCATACAGATAGCCATTCGTGCCGCCGACAGATATTTCAGAATCGCCGGTCACATTCACGGATTCCGCACCCACCCACTCGCGCAGCACGCCGGGATCATTGTCTATTTGCTCCGCAAAATCCTCTGCGGAATAAACAAAGCTGTTGGAAACCGTGGAAAAGGTATACTCCACGGAAAACCGGAAATCGTCGCCGCTTGAGATCAGCACGTTGTTTTCGTTGGGCTCGGTGACGGAATATTCCTCGGGATAATCGAGAGCAAAGCAGACGGCCCCGTTTTCATAATGACTCCACCCGTCCATATTGACAGCGGGCCTATCGCTTACCTCAGCCACGCTGGAAACAGGCGTCGAAGAAGCCCTGTCCGCAAACCCTCTGAAAATCAAAACGCCCAGAGCCAGCACGATGGCAACCACCGCCACAGAGCCGCCCGCCACTACCGGAATAAGCCACTTGGGCGTTTTCTTCGCAGAGGGCACAAACTGCGGGCTTTGCTGGCCGGGCTGCCGGAACTGAGGTCCTTGATTGGCGGGTGGCACAGGTCCGCCTGGAACAGGATTACCTGGAACAGGATTACCTGGAACAGGACCAGTAGTTCCCTGCCAGGTGGGGGCAGGCTGCCGCACAGGCGGCGTCTGCGCCTGCTGAGTGGGGACGTTCTGCTGGGCAGGCGCGGCTTTTTCCTGCTGAGTGGAAGGCGTCTGCTGAACAGGTCCGGTTTGTGCCTGCTGAGCAGGCGGCTCAGAACAGTTTTGGACGCTCCCGTCTGTCTTCTGTCCGCATTTTGGACAGAATTGCGCGTTGTCGGGGAGCTCAGCGCCGCAGCGAATACAAAACATGGTTTTCCTCCTTACCGTGATTTTTTATAGTTTTGCAACGGTTTTTCTGTTTTTATTATATCAGCCGGTTTCCCCAAAGTACAGCATTTTTTGAGAGCGCCCAAACTGCGGCGATACTTTGTGCTTTAGCCCAACTGCTTCCACGCTTCCCAAAACGCGGCCACAGAAGAAAAGCGGTTTTCCCTGTTTGGAGAAAGGGCTTTTTGCACCGCCGAAAAGCGCTCTTCCGTATCCTCCCAATGGGCTTTGTCCTGATATTCTTCCCCGGCAAACAGGAAAAGCAGCAGCTTTCCCAGGGTAAATACGTTGGTGACATTATCTATCACCGCCCCTGGCTCCGATTCCTCCGGGGCCTTCAGCCGTGGAGAACCGGGCCATCCGGAACCAAGGCTGTTTACGGCGGGAGATCTCCTGAACAGGTCTATGTCACAGACGGTAAGGATGTCTCTTTGGAAATCGTACAAAATACTGCTGTCGTAAAAGTCCACCGCCGCAAAGCCTTTTTTCTCCGTATAACAGAGAAAATCAAATATCGTTTCCGCCGTCCGGCGCTTCTTTTCAAGGGGAAGCGCGCGAAGCTTCACATAGGCTGAATCCGGGTGGGTAAACTTGGGCTTTTCATCAAACTCCCAGTGGGCGTGAGGGCATTCTCCTGCGGCCCATTCAAAAAGAAGCCCATAGCCCTTCGGCGTTTCCAGATGGCCCAGGTATTTTATCAGGCTGGGGTGTGAAAGGGCAAGGTAGACCCGCTCCGCCTCTTGCAGGCGGCGGACCGCGTCCTCAGGAGCGCCGGGATATTCGGCGGTTTTTGCCCCGGCGTATTTTACAAAAAGCTTTTTGCCCTTCTGCTCCACGCCGAAGGAAATATTGCCGGAATCGTTTTGGGGAAACACGGCAAAAGGCGTCCCCAGTTTTAAAAGCCAGGAAAAATCATGTTCTTCCCGCAGAGGGAAGCTTACGCTTCCCAGCTTGACCGTTACCATAGATCGACCTCCTTTTCAGATGCCGGATACTGGATGCCGGACATTGGATGAAGGGCAGAGACGGCGCCTGCCATTCTGAACCGAAGGCTGAAGAATCTTGCCCTTGAGTTGTTAGTAATGAGTCGTTAGAGAGGCTGCCATTTCCTTTTCGCCCTTCTGTACATTTTACATTCTACATTCTTCACTGTCCCTTTCCCGCATCTAAAACAGCGCCTCCGGTAAAACACCGAAGGCGCTGTCCTTTGCAAATATCCGAAAATCGGTCAAAGCTGTTTCAGCCTTTGCAGGGAACGAAATGCCATGGGTTTTGCCGGATCCTTATCATTTCGCTCACCTCCCGTTTTTTCTTGAACAACATAGTAGCATTTGGCAGTCTTCCTGTCAAGCACCGCTTTTTTAGTCATTCCAGTACGCTTTGATTTGCTTCACAGAGCTTTCCAAAGCGGCGACCGTTTTGGTTTCCAGCACACATCTTGCGTTTGCTTTTTCAGCCAAAGAAAGGCGTTCTGAAATGTCGATTTCTCCGTCGCCCAAAGCAAGGTGGTTTCGCCCTTCCCGGATCTTATTTCCGGCAACGCCGTCATGAATGTGAAAGTGCCTCAGCTTATGAAAATGTTCCATAAGGAAGGGAACGTCCGCTTCCCCGACGGCCTTTGAGTGGCCGATGTCCCAAGTAAGGCCGAATTTGGGGCTTTCCAGCAAATATTCGATGGCTTTCTTTTCATATTCCCGAAAGCCGTCTGTGTTCTCTATGGTAATGACGATGCCGGCATCGCCGATCCACTTTTCGCAAAGCGCCCGAAACCTGACAAAGGACTCAAAATAGCGGTCAAAATCCCTGTCGTACATCTGCACCTTTCTGTCCGGCAGGGTGATATGGATCCCATGGTGCATGTGCATGTTAATGACAAGCGGCTGGCTTTTGTCACCGTACCTGTCCCGAAGGGGAAGAAAGCTTTTGACGGCTTTTACCGTTTGTTCCACGGTTTCCAGATAAGCGCCCGCCACAAGGGGATTGAAATCAGCAATATTGAGATTTTCATCTAAATGAACGGTGTAATAGATCCCCGCTTCCTCCGCCGCCCTGTAAAATTCATCTGTATGTGAAAGCATGTGTACCTGGTACTCCGGGAAATTCATGTTGAGCTCAACAAACTGCAGCTGAAGCCTCCTGCACAGGCGTATGTTGTCCTTCAGCGTGCGGTTTTCAATTAAAGCCGGCATCCCGAATTGCATCATGATCCCTCCTCTGACGGTCTTTTACAAGGGCCTCGAGGTCGCAGGAAATGTAGACTGCGCTCTGCTTCACGGCATGCTCCGCCGCTGAAATGCAAATGAAACCAGCTCCGCGGTTCCGCATTCGCAGGCCCGCAGCGCTGTTATTCATCGGGGACGTATTCCGCAATGTCTTCCAGGCGGCAATCCAGTGCCGAACACAATTTGTTCAGCGTCTTTGTTTCCATGTTTTCATTGGCCCGCAGACGCCGGACGGTCTTGCTGTCGATACCGCACTTCTCCCTGAGCTGATAGGTGGAAACACCCTTTTCCTTCATCACATCCCACAGCTTATCAAAAATGATCATGGTCTCGCCCCCCTGATTGACATCAATCAGTATGGGGGTTATAATCTCCGTGATTAAGGGGATATAATCCCCATATCAAAATAAAAATCAGGAGGCTGATTATCATGATTGAACGGTGCTGCGTAGCCGCAAACTGCAAAAACGAAACCCTGTTCCAAGCCTCGAAAATAGGAACAGCGGCAGCGGTTACCCATGTATGGATAAACGCTTCCGCTGTTTTACTGCAGCTCCTGTTCCAGTTGTTCAAAAATCGGGTCGTTGAAAAATTCCGTGACAGTGATGTTCAATCCATCGCACAGCTTCTTCACTGTGATCACAGATAAATCCTTGCGTGTGTTGTCCATCATGCTGTACACGGTCGACGGAGTTACCCCTGACAGAGTGGCCAACTCGTTATACTTGATATTTCGTTCTTTACATAATTGCTGGAACCGCTGAACGATCGCCGGCTTGATACGCATATCCATCCCACCCTGAAACAGGATAAAATATTATGCGCAGAATCGTATACGCGCTTGCGTAATCACAGAAATTTTGTTATCTTATGTTTACGCATCTGCGTAACAAAGGAGGTACAATATGAAATACAAATCTTGTGCATTTACGGGCCATCGGCCGAAGAAGCTTCCCTGGGGCTATGACGAGACGGATGCCAGGTGTGTTGCTCTGAAACAGGCGCTTGCCGAAGAAATCGTCAAGCTGGTTGAGGCCGGATATACGGACTTTCTCTCCGGCATGGCGGAGGGAACGGACACCTGGGCGGCGATGGCGGTCCTGGCCTTGAAAAAAGAAGATCCCGCGCTGAGGCTCCACTGTATCCTGCCCTGCGAGGGACAGGCGAACGGGTGGCCAACTTCAGCGCGGGAACGCTATTTTTCGATTCTGGAGCAGGCGGATGAGGTCGTATATGTGAACCGGGAATACCGGGAGGGCTGTATGCTGGAGCGAAACCGCTACTTGGTCGATCACGCCGCCTGCCTGCTGGCCGTCTACAACGGCGAGCGGCGGGGCGGGACGGCAATGACGGTGCGGTATGCGAGGAAGCTTGGGCGGGAGGTCATCGTATTAGACCCGCAGGCTTTTTAAAAGCCCGCCCGGCTCGGCCCCGCTAAGCCTGTTCTCGCCTGGACAAAAGGCATTGTCTCAACGCGCGCTCGGACTGACACCATGGATTACGGCATCGCATTTTGCCGATTTCAAATTTCGTGGGAACATATCAAGTATTCTCCGTTTTATCGGGCGAGAATGTAAAGTCTTCCGCTTTAATCGTTGACAATTCCACACAGTCCGGGTTAGATGTATTGATCACTCGTCTTGCATGATTCATAACCAAATCATCATAGAGATTCCTTACTAACCTACCGTTTGCGAAATTCTCATCCTTAGACGATGTCTGCTGTTCAAAATACAAATGAATTTTTTCCTTTGCCTCTTCGTCCAAAGTATAATCATTGTTCTTGCACATAGAAATCAATATCTTGTCCAGTTCATCCGGACTGTAGTCATCAAATTCTATAAATGTATTGAATCTGGATTTTAAACCTGGATTAGATTCAAAAAACTTATTCATAGGCTCTGTATACCCTGCGACAATCACAACCAAATCTTCTCGATAGTCCTCTAAGGCCTTGGTCAGCTCTGTTAAGCATTCCCTACCATAAGAGTCAGAATGGTCATTTTCTGTGATGCTATAAGCTTCATCAATAAACAGGACGCCGCCTTTAGCTTGTTCAATTACTTTCTTCACTTTAAGTGCTGTCTGCCCTTGATATCCGGCAATCAAATCGGTTCTTGACACCTCAACAAAATGCCCTTTTGAAAGCAATCCTATACGCTTATAAATCCTGCCTACAATGCGAGCCACTGTTGTTTTGCCTGTTCCTGGATTTCCAGTAAAGGCAAGATGCAATGTATTTTTTGCAGAATGGAGATTTTTTTCCCAACGCATTTTCTGAACTTCCTGGTACACAATTAAGTCTTGAACTTTATTCTTTACTTTTTCTAACCCTACAAGTGCATTCAGTTCGTTCAGCAAATCCTGGAGCGTTCTTGTATCCTCGTCTGCTTCTTCGGTTGGCTTACAAATTCCTTGTATGGTCGAACAGCCATAAAACTCAATCAGACTGGAGTTAACATCCTGTGCCGCCTTTTTCGTTTCTATCTTATGATTAGGGTTATCAACAGTCTCCGAAATTTTTCTAAGAAGCGCAATTGTAGCGGTTTTGCTGTTGTCCTCTGCAATCGCAATAGCCAGCTTGGTTATTTCCCCACAAGCATTGGTGACCGCATCTAACTTAGACGAATTATTGATTAGTGCTTGTCCGTATCTGTCCATCATATCACCTTCATAAGAAGTAAAATCATTTCGATAATTGCAAGACCTACCGAACCTCCGGCAATCCAATACGCATATTTGACTTTCTTCGTTAAAGACTTAATAGCTGCATTGGCTGTCTGCACTGCTTCTGCAATATTTTCATTCACTTCTTCCTTGTTTTTCTGAATAGTAACAGCGAGGTCCTCGTCTCTTCTTTCACATTCAACAAGCTTAGATGTATGCTCCTCAACATTCTTCCATGTGCTATCAACATCATTCAAATGAGAGATACCACTCAATTTATCCTTGTATTCCTTTAGAGCGCTAATGTTGTGAGCATTTGAAACGATGCTCTCACGCATTCTATCATTAGCCTGCACCAGTTCGTCCAATTTGTCTGTGTGAGATTTACCTTTCTGTTCTACTCTGTTTATGCGAATTTGATAGTCTTCCGTTTGTCTCCAAATCTCATCAACTTCCATCAAATGATTAAGTGCAGATAGCTTTTCCACAAAAACAAGTATGTTCTTTATGTCTTCTTGATTTTTAGACACAGTTTTTTGAATAGCTTCTGCCTCACTACTAATACTACGAATTGAATCGTGGGCTGCAGATAATGACTCCCACATCACATCAACGTCTTTCAAGTGAGTAACTTGTTCCATTGCTGTAGTAAAAGCAATAATAGACTCTACTCTCTCAATCAGACTGTTTGTCTGTTGAGATAAACCTTCTATTTTCTTTTCAGCAGCTGATAAAGAAACTTTTACTGCGTCAGCTTTACTTGCACTTTCCTTACTGCTTCCTGCAACACCATCTATGACCTTTGAAAGAGCATTTTTCTCTTTATACCATTCCTGGCAATCACTCCATATCTTATCGATATCTCCAAGATGAGCATAGCCGTCCAATTCCTGTTTGAACTTCTTTAATTCCTCAAGAGTCTTTCTTTGATTTTCGACAATTTTCCTGATTTGCCCCTGTGTTTCTTGAATACCTTGGCTTGTTTCTTCTGTTGCCTTAATTGAAATCAAAATTGACTGAATGTAGTCCTTGTCTAAAGCCTCCAATGCACTGTATACCTGCCCAAACTCTCTAATCAATTTAATTTGGGTATTGTTGATACTATGCAGATGTGTTTGAATTTGAGACGTCAATTCATTCAGTTCTTCACCCGTAACTTGATGTTCTAATCCAATACCTCGTCCGAAAAGCCAATCCTTTAAGAATTCTCCTACACCCTTGGAATCATCGACTTTCTCAAGGTCTAAATCTGTTGTTGTTTGTTCGGAGAACTGCTTTATCTCTTCTTTTGCATTTTCAAAATCGTGGTACTGTATCACTAATTCACCCATATTTTAATCCTCACTCAGTAATTTATCTAATTCAGCCGATACTCCATCTATCTCATTGTTAGTGTATGTAGAAACCTTCACGTTTTCACGAATTGCCTGAACAGAATCTTTCATAACAGTTGCAGCATCTTCATGTCTGGAATACATATTTCCAATAACTGAACTTTTGATATTTTCGTATATAGGTTCTTCCTGTGGAGCTGCAATCTTTGTCAAAGGCATGTCTTCCACAGGAGATTGCTTTTTATCCGGCTCTTTGCATTCAGTATTTTTATCATATTCTTTTCTTCTGCTGCTTAACAGGTAAATAGCCATAGCAGCACCGCCGATAATCAACCCAACACCCACCATACATAATTCTTTTTTCATATCATCAATCCTCCAATTTGTCAAACAGGGCATCAATATCATCAAAAGTATCATGAATGCTTTCGTCAATTGCACAATTTACTCTAATGTTTTCGACAGCACTCTTCATCTCGTTAGCAGCAGCCATATGGCGGACATGAATATCCTGTGCGGCTGTGCTTTTTGTTTGTTCTTTTTTTGCTTCACTAACAACTTGAACCTGGTGCTGAAGATTTAGAATTTCGTTGCCTTTCTTTATCTGGGCATTTACATTATCTCTCTTCATGCGGTTTTCAATTAGTTTCTCAATAAGGTTAATTGCAATTGCACCAATTATACCTGCAACAACAGCACCAAGGAAAATCCCTAAAATGTTTGCCAAACTGCCAAGCAATGGAATCTCAAATGCGAAAATCGGAGTAGTCATAAGCCCTTTTTCAATAACTTCCCCAAGTATTAAGGCCCCTGCACCAGTTACTCCTGCAATGATAATTTTACCAATCTCCATCAGCAGGACACCAACAGGTTTACCTTTATTGGCAGGGTCTTTAATGTAACTTACTGCATTTTTGAGAGAACTCCACCCTTGCTTCAACATCATCCAGACCTTTTTAATCGTTCTGAAAATAGGACCGATAATAGCAGTAGCTACAGTAGAAAATACCGTGTTGCCTGCATTGATCAGATGAGTTTTCATTTTACCAATAAATGAGTGAATAGCTTCTTTCAGACTATCCAACAAAGTAGCCAATTCTTTTTTAGCAAACTTAAACCACTCAACCAACTTGGCAATAATTTCTCTAACCAATTCTGCCAACAATTGCATAAGCACGGCACGCAGGGCTTTTCCGCCAATACGGAAAGCTTCTTCTTTTTGAGATTTTTTTCCTGCCTCGATAGACTTCTGTTCAGCCTCTTTTTTCCGCTTTTCATATTCTTCACGTGCTTCCGCATCTTTTTGACGCATCTTCGCATCATCTTCTGCACTAATGTCGAATATCTCATCTGGCTTCTGTCCATTGGCATTAGGATTATCAAGCCACTCTGTCATTGATTTATCACCTTTAGAGCGATTGAGGCTTGAATCCATTTCATTTAGGTTTGCATCACTATTGGCAAATGTAATCTGTTCTTCCTTGGTCATATGCGCATTAGCAGCCGGGTCCCGAATAATTTCAGCAGCCGGAACAGTGTGGTCCATATCTGTATGTTTTTCGGCAGAACCGCTCGGACGCCCTTCGTCAAACGGCTTTCTCGCACCTTTGACTAATGTAGCTTCTTTACCCGCTCTTGTCTTGTGCGTAACCACATTTCCTTTTTTATCTTTTTCAAAATTTTCCTGCCAATCATCATAACGCTCTTGATAATTGATTTCCGTATTATGCGTTGCGATTTTTCCCTCGGCAAAATTTTCTGTAGTTTGGATATGTGCTTCTTTTCTTAAATCAAGGTGAAGACCTCTGTTTTCTTTAATAAAATCTTTGCCTGCAGTAACCGCCACTTGATTTAAAAATTGTTCCCACACAACATCCATAATAACATTGCCAAGATTATCCGGACTTCCGATTTTCTCTTTTTCCTCTGCTAAAAACTGCATATCAGCAAGTTCTTCTTCTAACTGGCTTTGAAGCTTTTCTTCTAATTCATCGAAATCAAACGATTCGGTTAACTCCTCGCTTAAAATATCCCCGTCATTAAGAATAGCATTTTCCTCTGTCATGATTCCCATCCCTTCGCTTTATTTCAAAAGACTGGCGCCCACAATTTCCAACAACAATTATGCACCTTCATGGATCAAAAAAACGGACATATAAAATGCTGAATCCCTTACTTTTCACGTATGTCAGTTCAATATCATATGTATTTCTTAATCATTTTGTAGGCCACTCGCTCTTTCAGCTTGTACGCTTCAGCTCTCTCAGCGATATTATCAAGCGGCACTTTGCCCCCACCCTCGCTAAACTCCACTTTTACGTTGATTCCGCTATCGGATTTTTGCGGGAAAGCAGTGTTACCGTCTCGATATGCCTTGTATGGGGGAACATGTCCACGGGCTGGATGCGCTCCACAGCATAATGGTTTGCCCGCAGGAAATGCAGGTCCCTCGCAAGGGTCTCGGGGTCGCAGGAAATGTAGACCACCCGCCGGGGAACAAGGGAACACAGGGCCTGCAGAAATTCCCGGCTGGCCCCGGCTCTTGGGGGATCCATGAATACCACGTCGAATTCTTCCCGCTCTACGGCGGCGTCGGCCATGAATTCTCCGGCGTCCGCGCAGGTAAAGTAGATATTTTTGATCCCGTTTTCTTTGGCGTTTACAATGGCGTCGTGAACGGCGTCCCGGTTCAGCTCTACCCCCAGCACACTTTTCGCGCCGCTTTTCGCCGCCACGATCCCGATGGTGCCGATGCCGCAATAGGCATCCAACACGCGCTCTTTGCCTGTCAGCCCCGCGAATTCCATGGCTTTCCGGTAAAGGACCTCCGTCTGCAGCGGATTGATTTGGTAAAAGGAGCGCGGGGAAATGCGGAATTTACACCCGCAGAGCACATCCGTAATGGTTCCCGGGCCGTACAGCGCTTTTTCCCGCCGGCCCAGCACCATGGAGGTGCGGGTATCGTTTACGTTCTGAACAACGGTGGTGATCTCCGGGTGGAGCTTCAAAAGCTCTTCCGTGAAATGCTTTTTCGCCGTGAACACGGGGGTGCCGGTGACCAGCACCACCATGATCTCCCCTGTCTGAAAGCCGCGCTTTACCAGCACATGGCGCAGAAAGCCCTGACCGGTGTCCTCGTCATAGGGACGAAGCTTAAAGGCCTTTAAAAGCTTCCTGACGGAAACAATGATCTCATCGGCCTTTTCGTCCTCGGTCAGGCAGGAATCCACCGGCACCACCCAATGGGTACCGGCCTGATAGACCCCGGAAATGATCCTTCCGCCCCGCTTGTCCCAGGCAAAGGCAGCCTGCACCTTGTTGCGGTAATGGTAGGGGCGCTCCATGCCGAGGATGGGCGAAACCTTGCCGAAGCTTCCCAAAAGCTTCCGGCACCTGTCCTGCTTCCATTGGAGCTGCCGTTGATAGCTCATGTTCTGAAGCTGGCACCCGCCGCACTTCCTGTAGACCGGACACTCTCTTGTTTCCTTTTCCCGAGCTTCCATAAACTCGCCCCGCGGTACAGCATCCAGAAGTCTTCTATGCAGGTACCGTTCCTTTCTTCTTGTTTTTCGCGCTATTTTCTGAAAAAGACAGCCTGAACGCGTTAAAAGCTTCACGCTCAGGCTGATACCCTCAATATTTCCGGAATCTTTCGTATCTCTTCTGAAGAAGCTCCTCGGTGGAAAGGGCGGAAAGAGCCGGAAGGGCTTCCGAAAAAGCTTCCTTCAGCTGCTCGTATACCCCCTCGGGGCCGTTTTCTTCCGAGATGACCCGTTCCACAACGCCCAGCTCTTCCATATCCTGAGCTGTTATGTGCAGGCATTCCGCGGCGTCCTTTACCTTTTTGGGGTCCTTCCAGAGAATGCTCGCACAGCCCTCGGGGGAGATCACGGAATAGATGGCGTTTTCCAGGATCCACACCTGATCAGCCACAGCCAGAGCCAAAGCCCCGCCGCTTCCACCTTCTCCGATCAGCACGGAAATGACCGGGGTTCTCAGTTCCGTCAGTTCCGTTATATTTTCCGCGATGGCCTGGCCCTGGCCCCGTTCCTCCGCGCCCAGGCCGCAAAAAGCACCTGCCGTGTCCACAAAGCAGATCACAGGCCGGTGGAATTTCTCCGCCTGCTTCATGAGCCGAAGGGCCTTTCTGTACCCCTCGGGATTGGGAGAACCGAAATTCCTTCTGACCTTGTCCCGCATATCGCCGCCCTTTTCCATGGCGATCACGGTAACAGGCGCGCCGTTCAAATAGGCGATCCCTCCCACGATGGCGGGGTCGTCCGCATACCGTCGGTCTCCGTGGAGCTCAATAAAATCCTCAAAAATATGCTCGATATAGGAAAGGCCGGTGGCGCGTCCCTTTCCTCTTGCCAGCAAAACCTTATCGTAAGCGCTCACTGAGCCGCGCCCCCTTTCCTGTGCATCCGCAGCAGCTTCGAAATGGTCTCCTTCTGCTGAGCCCTGGGAACGATCAGATCCACAAAGCCGTGCTCCAGCAGGAATTCAGCCTTCTGAAAGCCCTGGGGCAGCTTTTTGCGGATGGTCTGCTCGATCACCCTTGCCCCCGCAAAGCCCACGGTAGCCCCCGGCTCCGCCATGATCACGTCCCCCTCCATGGCAAAGCTGGCAGTAACGCCGCCGGTGGTGGGGTCGGTCAGCACAGTGAGGTAAAAATTTCCAGCATCGCTGTGCCGCCTTACCGCGGCGCTGGTCTTTGCCATCTGCATCAGGGAAAGGATGCCCTCCTGCATTCTGGCCCCGCCGGAAACGGTATAGCCCACTACCGGAAGCTCCCGCTCCGTGGCATATTCAAACAGCCGCGTGATCTTTTCCCCCACGACGGTGCCCATGCTGCCCATCATAAAGCTGGGGTCCATAATAAACAGAGCACAGGGGTTCCCGCCGATCTCCGCCGTGCCGCACAGCACGGCTTCCTTTTCCCGGGAAGCCAGTTTTGCGTTTCTCAGCTTCTGGTCATAGCCGGGGAAGCTGAGAATGTCCCGGCTTTTCAGCTCTTCAAAAAGCTCTTCAAAGGTTTTTTCGTCCGCAAGATACCCCACGCGCTCTCTGGAACTCATTCTGAAATGGTAGCCGCAGGCGGTGCAGGTATTGAGATTTTCCTGCTGCTCTGTCAGCTCCAGCAGCACGCCGCAATGCGGACAGGCACTGCGGATCCCGGCGTTTTCCGCTTCGGTGCCGCCTTTTTCCAGCTCATTTTGGGGGGAACGGAACAATCCCATTAAATTCATCTTGTATCACCCTTTGCCCTGGTTATTCTTGGGAAATGTCTTCCCCTTTTTCTTCGATGGCATCAAATAAGGCCTGCAGCTTTTCCACTTCCCGGTCGGTCAGGCCGGTTTGCCCCTCGCCCCGACGGACGTAGGCTTCATCCGGATCATAGCCATAGCTTTGGCCTGTTTCTGGTTCCAAAACATACGCCGGCAGGCAGTCACAGGTGGGGCCGTTGTAAGAAAAGCCTTCCAGTAGCGCCAGAAGCTCCGCCGCTTCCTCCCCTTCGCAGGTTTTTTCCCACTGGGTGG
>CAZNZS010000025.1:0-27680 GCA_964577585.1 uncultured Acutalibacter sp. | reverse complement strand
AGTAATTGAAAGAAAGCTTTTGCAGATGAGCAAACAGGTCAGAACGCATTTGCGTTTCGATCTTTGAGCCCATAATGTGTCCCACCGAGGCTTGAAAGAAGTTTGCCGAGGCATCCACAATGCGCAAAAACAAGTAGAGTACTCCGATTCTCAGAATCACCGGAAGGGTCAGGGACGCGAGATCGTTGATTCCGGCATTCGTCACATACCGCACCAAAAGGGGCAGCACCAGCTCGCAAACCGTTGTAAGTGCTGCACAGAAAAGATCAAAAATCAAAACCGGCCAGTACTTTTTAAAATATGGAAGGAAGCGACGCAGCATTCCCTTTTTCTTCCCGCTCTTTTTTTCCTTCACGGAATCTCTCCTTTTTCCGCCTGTGCGGTTTCTCTTATTCCTGTAAAATTATGCCACAAATCCGGTCGAGAATCAATCCCCTCTTTTTACTTGCGCATCTCCTGAAAATCCAGTATACTTAATTTTATTATGGAACAGGGAAAGGAAGAGCAGGCTTGAACATAACGGTCCTGGATGGGGGTACTACCAATCCCGGAGATATCAGTTGGGAGCCTCTGGAGGTGCTCGGTACGCTTACCGTTTATGACAGCACCCCCGCCGAACTGGTCGTTTCCCGCGGCAAAGGCGCAGAAGCCCTTATCCTGAACAGGATAGCGCTGAACCGTGATATTCTCAGCAAGCTCCCCGAACTTCGTTTTGTGGGGATGCTTGCCACCGGATATAACGCCATCGATATCAAGGCGGCGGGAGAGCTGGGCATAACCGTATGCAACGTGCCTGACTATTGCGCCGATACCGTCGCCCAGCAGGCCATATCTCTTTTGCTGTGTCTGTGCGGAAATGTCCATCGCTACAGTGAAACAGTGCGTACCGGTCACTGGGAGGAAGCCGTTGCCATGAATCACAGCGCCTTTCCCATCTGTGAGCTTTCGGGCAAGACTCTCGGCATCGTGGGCTATGGCAGCATCGGACAGAAAGTGGCAAAAATCGGCTGTGCGCTCGGCATGAAGGTGCTCTTTTACAACCGCTCCAAAAAAGCTGGGCAGGGAAACTGCAGCCCCGTAGGCCTGCAAGAGCTTTTTGAAAAAAGCGACGTCGTTTCCCTGCACTGCCCGCTCACCGAAGAGACCCGCGGCCTTGTGGGAAAAGATCTGCTTTCCCGCATGAAGCCCACAGCGTTTTTGATCAATACTGCCCGGGGCGGCGTGGTGGACAGCTTCGCCCTTACCGAAGCCTTAAATTCCGGAAAGCTGGCGGGCGCCGGTCTGGACGTGCTGGACAAAGAACCGCCCGATCCCCATAACCCACTGCTCACGGCCAAAAACTGTGTGATCACGCCGCACATTGCCTGGGCCTCAAGAGAGGCGCGAGCGCGCCTGGTAGCAGCGGTAACGGAGAATCTCAGAGCCTTTCAGAAGGGCAATCCTATCAATGTCGTAAACCGGGCTTTTCTTTAAGCCCGCCTTCTACCACGCCTTTCAAAGCTGCAGCTTAACATCGCCACAGTATCTGAGCCTTGCTGATTTCTTGACAGAATGAAGGGGGCCGGAAAACCGGCCCCCTTCATTCTTTGGGGAGGAGTTGTATTGAAAAGCGCGGTTTACACCGCAAAGGCATAATCAGTTTTTGCACAAGTATTGTATCATTTTTTGCGGTTGAAGTCAAGAAAGCAAGGAATAATCTGCGTTTTTCATAATCCGGTTTTTTCTGTAACTCCAGTTTTTATGGAAATTTTATGGAATTTCCTTATTTTATTCGCTGCCTTTCACACTTGGGATCACGAAGATCGCATCCGCATTGTCTGTATATTTCAGCGCGTTGAGGAAGAGGTATGGAACTGAAAAAGAACAATATGATAGAGCTTTCCGTGACCGGAATGACTGCAGAAGGCATGGGCGTGGGGCACTGTGAGGGAATGGCCGTTTTTGTTCCTCTGGCTGCCCCCGGCGACTGCATTCTGGTAAAGGTCGTCAAGGTGACAAAGAATTTAGCCTATGGCAGGCTTGAGGAGATCCTGACTCCTTCCCCCGACAGGATCGAGCCCGACTGCCCTGTGTTTTCCCAGTGCGGCGGCTGCTGCTACCGGCACATCAGCTACGAGGCGGAAAAGCGGATCAAGTGGGAGCGGGTGCGAAGCGCCTTCGATAGGATCGGCGGCTTGAAGAAGCTCCCCCTCCTTCCCATTATCGGAGCGGAACAGCGGAACTCTTATCGGAACAAAGCCCTGCTGCCTTTGGGGACAGACCGGAACGGTGAACTGATCATGGGCTATTATGCCGTGAATTCCCACCGCATTGTAAACTGTGAAGGCTGCCTCCTGCAGCCGGAGGAAATGAACGCCGCCATGACTGCTTTCCGAAAATGGGAAAAGGAATACGGCGACCCCGTCTATCAGGAAGAGACCCACACGGGAAGGCTGCGCCGTCTCTATTTCCGCAAGGGTGAGAAGACAGGAGAGCTAATGGCCTGCGTGGTCGTAAACGGCAATGGCCTGCACCATGAGCAGGAGCTTGTTTCCATGCTGCGGGAAGCCGTTCCGGGGCTTGTCAGCGTCATCATCAATTCCAATCGGGAAAAAACGAATGTGGCCCTGGGTAAAAAGTGCCGCACCGTCTGGGGAAGCGATACCGTCCGGGACGAGCTCTGCGGCCTCCGATTCCGGCTGTCTCCCCTCTCCTTTTATCAGGTCAACCGCACCCAGGCCCAGCGGCTTTATGAACAGGCCGTCGAATACGCAGGGCTCACCGGAAACGAAATACTGCTGGATCTTTACTGCGGCGCCGGAACCATCGGCCTTTCCATGTCTAGCAAAGCCAAGAAGGTCATCGGCGTGGAGATCATGCCGGAAGCCATTGAGAACGCCCGGCAGAATGCCCGTGACAACGGGATCACAAACGCCGAGTTCCTGTGCGGCGATGCCGCCCAGGCCGCTGCGGAACTGAAAAGCCGCGGAGAACGCCCGGATGTCATCGTGCTCGATCCTCCCCGCAAGGGGTGCTCCCCCGAACTGATCAAAACAATTTCCGAATTTTCTCCTGAAAGGATCGTTTACGTTTCCTGCGACCCCGCCACCCTGGCAAGAGACCTGAAGCTTTTCGCGGAACTTGGTTATCCCCCGCTGGAAGCTACGCCTGTGGATATGTTCCCTGCCACAGCCCACGTTGAGACCGTCGCGCTTCTTTCCCGCAATCAGCAGATAGAAGCGTAAATTACTCGGAGGATAACGATCCGGTGGTCATTGAGGCAGCCACATAAAAACGCCGCGCACCGTATAGGAGGATCTTCTCTGCAGTGCGCGGCCTTGTTCTTTGTTTTTTCTTACGAAAGAAGCTTAAAGGTTTTGATTTCAAACGGCTTTATGGTAAAAGCGATTTTCCCATTTTCTATCGGGAGCCTCTGCTCTTCTTCCTCTACCAGATTGCATTCTGCCGCCCCGGAACAGCTCAGCCCTATCTCCAACTGCGCGTTGGTCCTGGTGCCGGAAGCTTCGTACACGCGAACGATGATGCCTCCTCTGTCCTCAGCAGCCTTTACCGTATCGATAATTACATTATCTCTGTCGCAGGACAAATAGGAGCTTTCTTCAGGCAGGACACCGCTTTCCACGCATTCCTGGCAGAATACAGGATAAAGCGGAATATTCAGTTCATACCCTGCCCTTACCGTGTTGGCGTCGATCCAGTTCCCCTGATGAGGCAGCAGAGAGTAGACAAATTCATGAACTCCTTTGTCAGCGGTCGGATCGGGCATCACCGGAGAACGCAAAAGGGTGATCCGCATACAATTCTGCTTCACATCGTACCCATATTTGCAATCATTCAGCAGGCTGACGCCATATTTGCCTTCGGACAGATCCGCCCATTTATGCGCAGGCACTTCAAACTTTGTCCTGTCAAAGCTGGTGTTGTTGTGGGTAGTTCTCTCAATGGCGGCAAACTGTATTTCATAGGTGACCTTGGAGGAAAGCACGTCAACATTGAATTCCGCTTTCAACATCTTTTCGGTCTCGTTCCAGTCCGCCCTCGTTTTGAAATCGATCCGGTCAATGTCACGGTAAATTGTGATATCCTGGGTAATGATCGACTTATGAAACTTACGAACGACCCGCAGCACACCCTTTACTTCGTCCGCCTCCACAACCTCCACTGATTGGAGATCATCAAGTACCCAGAACTTGTTCTGATATTCCAGATCGATGTTCCAGGCAGATTCGCAGGCCGGCTTATCCTCAAAGATTTTCAGGACATTGCCTTCTCCCGACAAAACCTCACGACAGTTACGCTTATCGTAAATCCCGGTAATTACGGCGTTTTCATTCAAGGTGATCCTGTAAAAATCATTTTCCAGCTCACTCTTTGAAACCTTTATAGAACCCTGCTCATTAACGCCGGCGTTTTCTTCCACATGGTAAATCGAATACCCCATCGGCGGCACTGCGTGGGCTGTGAATTCCAATGTCTTGGAAGATTCCCCGGTAATCACCGCGGGCCAAAGCTTTCCTTCATGATCCCGTACAGTCAGGGAATGTACGCTTTCCAGTCCGGTACCGGTCAGATCCACCGAAACGACTCCCGTGGTTTCCCAGGACAGGAAATTGTATACGATGATATCATTTTTCTGGTGGGTGGTATTATCGGCGAGGGTCTGTATGGCCTGTCCGAAAAGCCTGTTCCCGTTTTCGCGCACAAAGGCGTAATCCCGCTCGGCATCCTCATACACGGAATGAATGGAGGAACCGGGTATGATGTCGTGGAACTGGTTGGTTAAAAGCTTCTTGTAGCCCTGCAGGATCTCCTGATAAGGATATTCCTTTTGAAGCGCATTGTGGGCGATCACGCTCGCGATTTCCATTTTTCTGTAAAGCTGCTCGCAGCGCCTGTTGTTCTTTTTTGTCCTGGCCTGAGAAGAATAGGTGCCTCTGTGATATTCATAGTACATTTCATCATTCCAGACAGGAAGCTGATCCCGCACCTGTTCCACATCTTCAAAGAAGGAATTTGCAGTGCTGATCTCCGATTTGGGAAGCCCCGGAAAATCCTTTAACCGTTTCGCTTTTTCCAGCATTTCATAATTGGGTCCGCCGCCTCCGTCGCCGAAGCCGAAGGTCATAAGCGCTTCGTCAAGAATTTCCTTCTGGTCAAAGCGGCTGTAAATGGTTTTCAGTGTTTCCGCATTCAAGCGTCCATTGTAGTTGAGGCGCTGCAAATAGGCCGGAATTCTGGTTCCGTCTGCGCCCTGCCAGTTGAAGAGCGAATAAGGGAATCTGTCGTCATCGTTTCCGATCAGCTTTGACGTAAAGAAATACTTCATTCCGGAACGTTTGATGATCTGCGGCAGAGCCCAACTGTACCCGAATACGTCAGGCATCCAGAAAACATCAGAGCATTTTCCGAATTCATCCAGGAAGAACTGACGGCCGTATAAGATCTGACGGATCAAAGATTCTCCCGAGGGGATGTTCGTATCCATTTCCACCCAGGTATTTCCCACCGGCTCGATCTGCCCGTTTTTCACATATTTCTTTACCTTTTCATAAAGTTCCGGATAAGATTCCTTGACAAATTCATAAAGCTGGGGCTGACTGAACGCAAAAACAAACTCCGGATAGCGATCCATCAGATCGCATACGTTTGAAAATGTCTTGGCGGATTTACGGATAGATTCCTTGATCGGCCACAACCATGCGGTATCAATGTGAGCCTGTCCTACAAATTTCACAAGGGCGTGCGTACCGCCGGGAAGGCGTCCCAGCTCTTCCTGAAGAACTCTTGCGGCCTTCGGAACGGTATCAAGCAGCCTTTGACGGTCAAAATCAAAATCCACACAGGATAAAGACTTTGTAATAGCCTGGCCCAATTTGCCATAAAAATAGTCGTCTCCGCCGCAGGACTCTGCAAGCGCCACCAATTCATCCGGCATTCTCGTCTGAGATTTTGCAATTTTATCGGCGGGATTCCGCAGAGCTTTCAGCGTTTCGAAAGCATTGAGAAGGTCAAAGTAATAGGATTCCAGAGTTTCGTTGATCGTCACCAATTGGGCAGTCCGTATCGTATACTCGATTTCCGTTGCTCCGTTGGTTCTGGGAGTGCAGAATTCCATGTAATTCAAATGCGCTTCGATCTCGATATCGTATTTTGTACCGGCCTTTGCTTCCTTTTCCAGCATGACACGGGTACGCACCGCATCATCTCCGTTGATATAGGAAGTGATAGCGGAACGGATCTCGCCGTTTACCCGCACAATGCCTTCTCCGCCGAATTCCAGTTCCAGCGCCAGAGGCTTGCCCGTAAATTCCTCCGAAACCTGTACCTCCGCCCGAAACCACCTGGTAAAATAGTCGCTGCAGGTCCAATGGTCTCCCACGGATATCTGAGTTTCCTGTTCGTCCACATTTTCATATTGGTTATTGCCTCTGTAAATTCCGGATCTTGTTTTCCATACAGGAATCTCCAACACGTTGTCGAAAACTTCTTTCCGGATTTCCTGAAGCTTTACGAAAATGATGCGTTCTTTTGTAAAATTCATATTTTTTCTCCTTTACAAATCGGAAAACAATTTTTTCTCTGTCATCGCGCAGAGCGCGTGATAAAGCGGAAGATGAAATTCCTGTATCAGGAAGGTTTCCTCCGCGGGCGCCCGGAAAGGAGCATCGCTGATTTTGGAAAGCTTCCCACCGCCCGCACCGGTAAATGAGACCACCCTCATTTTTTTGGCCTTGGCGGCAATTGCCGCATTGACTACATTTTTGGAATTACCGGAAGTGGAAAGGGCGATCAGCACGTCCTTCTCCCTGCCATAAGCAAAAACCTGCTGGGCAAAAACCATATCGGGATCCACATCATTGGAGAAAGCTGTCAAAAGGGCTGTCTGGCTGACCAGAGAAATTGCCGGGATCCCCTGCTGAAGTCCCGCTGCAAACCGCTCCGGAGAATCACACAGGCTAACAGCCGCGATCGCTTCCCGCTGTTTTTGATTCAGCGGCCGCCTTTGCAAAAATCCCTTCATAAGCTCCCCGACGATATGTTCGCTGTCCGCGGCGCTTCCGCCGTTTCCGCAGGTCAGAACGATCCCGCCGCTTTGATAGCTCTCCACCAGAAATCCGCATGCTCTTTCCAGGATCTCTTTCTGCGGCAAAAGCATGGGATATCTTTCAAACAGTCCCTTCTCGATTTTCCCGCACATGGTCATTTCCCTCCAAAACACTCTCGATTTTTTAATGCCAGAAAATCAGGGATCAAATAGTCTGCTCCGGCGGCCTCCAGCTTTTTCAGCTTTTTTTCGTTGAAATCACCGGAAAATCCAACCTCGTCACTGGCCACGCCCAGCGTGACCGCTCCCACCTGATTTCCCAAAGTAATTTCCACTTTGCCGTCCCCCACCACCAAAAGCTCTCCGCCCTTAAATCCTTCCCGTTCAAGGATTGCTCGAATAACAGCTTCTTTAGAGCAGCTTTTCTGTCGGTGCGGAGCTCCCTTTGCATAACACAGATAAGGAAGGATCCCCAGCAGTCTCGCTTCTTCCTGCATGTCTGCATCGTCTGTTCCGCTGGCAACATAAAGCTTTACCCCGGCGTCCTTCAGACATTCCAGAAACCATCTGCTTCCCGGAACCAGATAATCCTCCGGTTTTGCTTTTCCCTGTGCCAACTTATTCTTTCTTACGTTGACGTTTTCAAGCAGCATATCGTTGTAACGGTCCTTATAATCCCACGGATCAATTGGAGTGCCGCATTTTAACTCAACAACGGCATTTGCCAGCCATTCCATTTGATAGATCGTTTGTATCCCGGTGGATTCATCAATATACTGTTCGACCAGCTCCGTTATTTCCGCCGAAGGCTCTCTTGTCGGAGAAAGCACTGAAAGCATCATTTCTTTCATTACCTTTTCCCAGCCGCAGCGCAGAGTCGAAATCGTTCCGTCAAAATCAAAGACAGCCGCTTTGACTCCTGAAAGGTCAGAAAAAAGTTGTTCGCATTCTGTTTTTTTCAAAAAATTTCTCCCCCTCTTTATGACACCGCTGTATGCTGCAGGTATGCCTGCCAAAGCTCAGTCTGTGATGCTGTCCCCGTCATCCCGATCTTTTTGATTGTCACAGAGGAAGCAAGACTGCCGAATTCCGCCGCGCATACTCCGTCCCCGGTCACAGCGTAAGCCAGTGAAAAAGCTGCCAAAAACGCATCTCCCGCTCCTACAAAATCGATGGGCGGTTCCACCTTGAAGGCAGGAATATGTACATTTTCGTCAGGACCGCAGCAAACCACGCCTCTGTCTCCCAATGTGACAAGCACCTTGCGGGATTCCGTCTTTTTTAAGAGCTGCTCGGCAGCATGCTGCATATCGGCAACATTTTTTGACCGCTCTCTTTCCCAGCAAAGGCTGTTGCAGGTTTCCAACTCATTGGGCTTTATGATCGCGTGTCGGTACTGATCGATCCGATATCTGCTGTCTACGATCACGACCTTCTCTTTGCCGATCGAGGCAATATCTTCAATGATCTCGGAGGTCACACACCCATTGTGAAGCTGATCCGCAACCAGGATCACATCCGAATCTTCCGCCATCTTCAGAAAATTTTCCCGCAGCTTTGTTTTCTCTTCCTCAAAGACCGGTACGCGGGTTTCAAAATCGATTCTCGGGTCCTCATAGCAGACATTTGAAATTCCGCAGCGGATCGGCTTACAGTATGCGGCGGTAACAAGACGGTCAGAGGATACGATCAGTTCATCGGAAACGCCGATATCCGCCAGCTTCTCTTTCAGTAGCGAAGCCCGCCAATCTTTCCCCATGCAGCTCACGTATCTGATTTTCCCGGCTCCCAGGGCAGTCAGATTGCTGACCACATTGGCTCCTCCCCCCAGATAGACCTGCTCTTCATACACAGGCAGCGGATAATGCGGGACTTCACTTGATAATTCGCTTTTCGTCATATCCGCTTTCCAATAGACGTCAATACACGCGTCGCCGATGATTCCGACCTTCAGTTTGGGGATCTCCCCCAAAATCTCTTCAAAGCGGCTTTCCCGAAGCTTCATTTTCCTTCTTTCCCTTCTGTTAATAGTTGGTACAGTGCCGGAATCGTTTCCATGTGATTTCCGCAGATATAAAGTCCTGTTCCGCCCATGCTGACAGGACGGTTCATGATATTCTTCCGCGGCCGGTAATAGTAGTGAAAGTGGTCCTTGCCCACATCCGCTTTATAGTCTCCAAGAGGAATGATATCAAAATTGGCGGTGGTGATATGCTTGGTTTCGTAGCCGTTGTTCCGAACGATTGACAGAGCCTTCAAAAACACCTCTGCCCCCGTTACGGCAGAGCCCACATTCAGGAACACACCACCCTCCAGATCCTTCAGGGAATTCGTGAAAATTTTGAAATCTTTTCCGCTCGTGGCGCCTAAAGCTCCAAAATCCACGGAAGGATGCTCGTGGATAATGTCCGTTCCCATGGTCACATGATAAGTGGCCGGAACACCGCTTGTGTATGCGTTAAAGAACACGCAATCGTCCCGATAAGGGAATCTTTCCGGATTGCCCAAAACATAATGGGCAAGCGATTCGCCATACCCATACTGCTTTTGGGTCCCCAACTGAATAGCCTCGTTCATCCACGCTCCTGTCTGTTCCCACATTCCGAAGGATCCGTCCTCGATGGCGGTCGGAACATGCTCTGAGGTGCCGCCCAGATAGGCGAGCTCAAAATCGTGAATGCTCCCCGCGCCGTTGGAGGCAATATGCGTTAAAATTCCGCGGCGGATCAGATCGATCAGATACCGCGACAGCCCGCACTTGATCACGTGGGCCCCGTAAAAAAGCACTACCGGTCTGCCCACCGCCCTTGCCTGCTTAATTTTTTCAGCCAGCAGGGTCAATTCCGGGCTCCCAAAGGCCGGAGCTTCTTTTCCGGGAACAGACAAGGTATCGATGCGGACCAGGTTCGTTCTCTCACGTGCATCGTAAGTAACTGTTTTACTGAAATCAAAGACTTCCGGCTTCAATAGCTTCATAAGGCAACTCTCTCCCATCGGATATAGAATTTCTGTTTCAAAAGTATGGCTTTACCCCTGAAAGTTTTTGTCCCTGGTCACGCCCAGTTCGATCTCAAAGTGCTTTTCCTCACCGGGTTCAATAAAATCCAGTTCTCCCCGTTTTCTGGCAACGTCACGCCCCTCCGGAAACCAGGTTGCCGGCTCCATGCCTACCACATAGTCGCTTTCCCCCATCTGCTTCCATTCCAGAAGATAAGGAAGCTGCATGGGATCATACTTGACATATGCGCCTAAGCCGCCGTCCAGCTTCTCGTTGTAGAGAAGGCCGAACGCGTTTCGCTCCTTGGAAACATGATAGAACACCTGCTCCCGGTATTCGTGCTCCGGCGCATGAAAGGAGTCAAAGCTGTCAAGGCCCTTTTGTGCGTCCTCGTCACGCGCAGTCACAGTTCCCGGGGAAGTGCTCAGCACTGTGTTCTCATCTAACAGCGGATACCCAAAATTGCAGTGATACAGCAACATGAAAGGCTGGGTTTCAAATCCACAGTTTTTCACGGTGTCTCTTATCCTTACCGCATTGGTTCCCATCTTTGTCGTGATCTCCCGGTGCAACTCCAGGTTTTCCCGAAAAAACTTTGCTTGGCGCACTCTCCCACGGATGGTGATACAGTAATCCCCGTCGATCCAGCCTTCCTCCACATTGACGCTCTCCGCCGGGCAGTTGCTGATCCTGCCGTGCATGCCAAGGCTTTCTCCGTTGTCCTCACAGACTGCGCCCATGTAGGTCAGGCCGCATGTAGTGAGCAAACCGCCCGCAAAGCCCTCCAGAAACCCATCTCCGTGAGAGTCATAGAAACAGGGAGATACCAATCCTGTTTTTGAAATAAAAACCAGATTGTTCCCGCGGTACTCTGCCGGCCCTAGATCCATTCCCCGATCCGGCAGAACCGTAAAACGAAACCCGGAACCGTTGTTGACCTCCAGCCCCCGCATTCCCCTCGATTTTCCGGAATCGAAAACATAAGAGGTGACCCCTGCGATCTGCGCCATGCTGCCGGTCCGTTTCCTGATGAAATTCTCTTTGACTTCAGTTTTTTCCTCAGTCATTGCTCTCACTGCTCCTCAGCGATTTTTGACGAACAAAATCGTCTTCCAGTAGGTCTGTCTCTTTGAAAGCCCCGTTCCGATCCCAGCAGACCGTCTTGATTTCATACGGGCCGAATTCCAGCTCTTCGGCAGTGTTCCCCAGAACGGACAGGCTCTTTCCCCGCTGCTTCGTTCCGGAAATGTTGACAAGCCGCGCAGCCATTCTTTCCCCGTCCTCGCATTGCTTCAAAGCCGTAAGCAGAATCCCGTCAGGCAGAGCGGCAAAGCTGTCGCTTAGCGGCAAGTCTCCCCTATGGAAGGTTTCATAGACAGGAATGGGCTTTTGATTCAAACGGCAGGCCTTTTTCACAGGCTCCTCCGGAGAAAATTCCCCGGCCTGCGGTACCAGGCTATAGGAGAACTTGTGGATTCCCAGATCCATCGGCTCCGTAAATTCATCCTTGATCCCGTAATGATCTCCCGCGCCGCAGCTGCGCACCGCCACAAACTTCAACACATTCTCCTGCACGCTGTAGCTGCCCTTGCTGTCCGTTACAACCGCCAGACTGAGCGGTCTCTCTCCCTGCAGTCCTGAAACTGCCGCAAAGCCCTGTCCGGCTTCTTCCATGCCGTTGGCCGCTTTCTCGATCACGCCGTATGGGATCTCATAGAACGCCCGGTTCTTTTGAGCTTTCAGCGGGAAAGAGAACTTCAAAGTTTTGTACGGCTCTTGCCAGTTGAGCTTTACTGAAACGTCAATATCTTTGATATCACGATATAAAGTGATCCTCTGCTCCACAACAGAGTTTTTATAGTGCGACTTGGAACGGATCGTCGCGTATAGCTCCCCAAATTCAGCCAAAGACAGTTCGCCCTCAGAGAAGCTGCCGATGACCTCGCCCAAATAATCCGTATTGTGGGCCCATGTGTCAAACTGGAAATCCTCCAGCACTTCGATGACAGCCTTGCCATTGAGATACTCTATCTTCTGCTCCTTATCATAGATCCGGCTGATCGCGCCGGTGGAAGGATCCAGCTCCAGCCTGAACCAACTGTTCTCCAAAAAATGTGTGCTGTACCTCAGCGGTCTTTCACTTTTCGGAAATTCATACTGGGTATTGCGCAGGGTGTAGATCGTCCGATACCCCAGAGGCGGCAGCTCCAGCAGTACCACGCCTGCCACATCCTTGCCCTTTTCGTTGGTCGTTTTTTGAGAGCGGACATTCTGATACCGCAGGGAAGCACCCCGCTCGTCAAAGGCTCCATAGACAGCCTTGGTAAGCTGCACCGTTTCCGTAACAGGGAACGGATTGGGATTAAATACCACCACAGGGAATCCACCGCAGGATGCTTCGTACTCTGTATAACCGAAACCGCTGTCCGTATCCAGCACACGATCCCCCAGAGTATCCACCTCCCAGGAAATCCTCTGCAGGGCGAAATTCAAAAGATCTCCGGCAATGCTCAGGGCTTTCCCCTGTTCGTTTCTCACATCGTCATAGGCAAAGGAGATGCTGCACCCGCCCAGCACGTCATGAAATTGATTGAAAAGCGCTTTCTGCCAGGCGGCTTCCAGCTCTTCCCCCTGATACTCCATGCCGGCGATCTTGGAGGCAATCGTCATAAATTTTTCGGCGGCAAGCAGCCGGTTCTCCGTACGGCGGTTATTTGTCTTCACCTCTGCATTGGCGCTGTAGCAGCCAATGGCGTGGTGCTGCAGATCGCCCTTTACCACTTCGGTCACGCTTCCTTCCCCACGAAGCTTTTTGAAAAAATCTTCGGGAGAGGAAAGCCGCATGGCAGGGTGCTCCTTCTGTAAGCGGTGAAGCTCCCGGATCGCGGCCTTTGTGGGGCCGCCTCCGTGATTTCCGACACCGTAAAACAGCATGGTGGGCAGTCCGTTTCGCTCCATTTCATCAAACAGCACGGGAAGCCTTTTTTCCAAATCTTTTCCGTCCTCTGAGGTACCGTACCCTGTGGGAATCCGGAATGTCAGCATTCTTGTGCCGTCGATCCCCTCCCACCAGAACGAACTGTTCTGAATGTCCCTTTTTTCTTTCTTTTCAGGGCGCATCATGACATAATCGTGCATTCTCATCTTCGCACAAAGCTGCGGAAGATTTCCGTTGTGGCCGAAACTGTCCACGTTATATCCAAAGGAAGATAGCTTTCCGAATTTTTGAAAGTAATACTTTTGGCTGTACAAACCATGACGGACAAAGCTTTCTCCGCAGGGCGCGTTGCAATCCGGCTGCAGCCACCAGCCGCCTGCAATGGTCCATCTGCCCCTGCGCACCTGTTCCTGAATTTCCGCAAACATGTCAGGGGCGTTTTCCTCTACCCATTGATAATAGGATGCGCCTGCCGCGGTAAAGATAAAATCATCAAATTCCCGGATCCTGTCCAGCGCGGAACGGAACGTGGCCTTTATCTCCGAAAAGCCCTCCTGCCAGGTCCAAAGCCAGACCGGGTCTATATGTGCGTTGCCGATACAAAAAATCATTTTTTCCATGTTATCACCATTTAGATGAAAAAGCCGGTCAGAGCAAAACGTTCCTTGCATTTGTCGTCTGCAAAACGGGAATTATACGTTCTTCTAAAGCTTTATCCCGTCAGTTTTGCTCTGACGCTTTTTCTTTGTCTACGGTCTCAGCGTAACAGCTTCTTTTTCAAGCCGCTGTATTTAGGAAAATCTTTTCACTTGCTTACCTGTATTTTTCGGGAAGGTACTCGGTGCCCTTTTCAGAGTTCAGCGGAATGTTCCCGATAATATCATCCAAACGGGATTCAATCTCCACATTGTGATACTGAATGCCCGCTTTTTCCAGCCAGCGCTTATGAGCAGCCCGGTTGATCTCCAGCGCGCGCTCCGCGCCCATGTCCTTCAGTGTATGAACGACCTCGTCATATTGGGTGTCAACGTCCATCTCGCCGGTAACGAATTGACTGATGGTCTCGTCGAGATAAGTGTTGATATCGCCCATCAAAGCGGCATATTCGTCCGCCTCTTCGTCAGTGTAGGAAAGGTTGGGCATCGACAGGTTATAATCGGGATTGTAATGAGGAGCATATGCCTCTACGGCTGCGTATCGTGCGGCAGGATCGCAAAAAGTTTGAAGAGCTTTCACTTCCAGATCCTTATAAGAGGCAGCTCCGGGAACTCCGGTATAGACTTCTATGGCCCGGGGGAAACCCATATCTGGATTATTAACGATAAAATCGGCAAACTCGGGCAGCTTAGTCTCTTCGTTCCAATTATAATGAATACCTTCCACTCCCCAGGCCTGTAAACGGTGGCCTTCCTCAGAGAAGAAGTAATCCAGATAGCGGAAAGCAGCTTCAGGATTCTCGCAGGAGGTAGTTACAATACTCGCCGCGCTTTCCATCTGGTTACTGACGTCGGTATATTCAAACCATTGCTCGTCGCCGTATTTCAGGGCGGGAACAGGCCAGAGCAGGAAATTCTCGTCGGCGGTCTCCATGGAATTGAAGTTTGCCAGATTATTGGTACCCGAGAATGTAGCTCCCAAAGTTGCTGAATGGACCATAGTTTCGCGTTGGTCACCACCGGCAACCAGATAATCGTTATTGATCAGGCCTTCCTCATACATGGTGTTCAGATATTTTAAAGCAGCCTTCATTCTGTCCGCTTCCAGCGGAGAGAATATAACCTCGCCGCCAAGTCCGCCGTGCATTCCAAAGCCGGTCTTGTTCAGTCCGAAGAAATTTGTAAACACCATAACAACGCCTTTGTCGCCGAAAAACGGGACCTCGTCCTGAATGCCGTTGCCGTTGGGATCCTGGTCCCGGAAGGCGCGCATGACGTCCAGAAACTCTTCCAGTGTCTCAGGCATATCCAGATTCAGCTTTTCCAGCCAATCCTTGCGGATCACGATACCGCCGGAATAACCGATTTCAATATCTGTAACCGGCTCGCAGAAGAAAGTCACGTTTCCTTCCTCATCGCTGATATTTTTCATAAGAGTGGGATACTTGGAAACATAGTTCATGTAATTCTGCACGCAATCCTCATAGTCGCTCAGGGCATAGATCTGTCCGTTCGCCAAAAGCGTCTGAGGCTTGAAGGTCTGATAGGGGAACAGCTTGATGATATCCGGAAGACTTGAGGAGGCCAGGAGGACCTTCAACGATTCTTCTCTGCTCGAATCAGACTGAAGCTGAATATCCAGCTTCACATTCGTAGCCTTTTCGGCTTCGGCGTAATAATCTGCCCAGTCGAAATACGGGTTTCCGTTCTGATACGTGTCCAGAGTGACAAAATGGAGAACAGACAGAGTAACGGGTTCTTCGGAATTGTTATCGTTTTCGTTTTTGCTGCTAGCAGCAGAAACCTCTGTCTTGCTGGAGCTTGTCGTTGTGCTGGAATTGCCGCTACTGTTGGAACAGCCCGTTGCGAAAACCAACAGTACAGCACAGAGAATCAGGGAAATGACTTTTTTCATAAATAATTACCTCTCTCTAATTAGTTGCGGGACGTTTTCTTCTTTGGTCCGAAACATTTATGGGCCTCTCCCCCTTTCCCTTGAAGGAACATGAAATTATGGATAAAAAACTTATCCTGTTATATTTGCCGTGGCTCACTCCTTGATGGAACCTACCATAACGCCTTTCACAAAATATTTTTGAATAAAAGGATAAATAACAAGTACGGGAGCCAAAGCCACCACAATTACCGCGTATTTAATGGTTCGCGCCACGTTAACGTCCTTAGAACTGGAACTGATTTTGGACATATCCCCCAAATCGTTATCGATCAGCATATTTCGAAGCACAAGCTGCAAAGGATAGAGCTCGATATTCCTCAAATAGATCATGGCGTCATAATAAGCGTTCCAATGTCCCACGAAATACCAGAGCGTGATCACCATCAGCGTCGGCATGATCACGGGAATGACCACCCTGATGAGCACCTGTACCGGCCCCGCCCCATCGATGATAGCTGCCTCCTCAAGAGCTTTTGGGAATGTCAGGAAGGAGGTGCGCAACACGATCAGATTGTAAACGCTTATCGCTCCGGGAATCACCATCACCAGCCAGTTGTCAACCAGGCCAAGAGAATCCATGATCATGTAGGTTGGGATTAGTCCGCCGCTGAAATACATGGTAAACACCAGCAGCCTCATAATAACCTTGGAGCCGATCAGGTTTTTTCTGGAAAGAGAATACGCTCCCATTGTTGTCAGTAATACGTTCAGGGCAGTGCCCAGTACAGAATAGAAAACCGTATTCGCGTAAGCTCTCCAAATGACAGCGTTTTTAAAAATCACCCGATAGGCTGAAAGGTCAAAGCCCTGGGGCCAGAGAGTAAGACCTTTGGCAATGCTCAACAGATGGGCGTTGCTGAAGGAACCTACCAGTACATAATAGACCGGGTACAAAGTGACCACGCCCACAAAAAGCATAAGAAGGATAACGATGATTTGAAATACCTTATCCCCAAATGTCATTCGCTTAAACATGTTGTTCCCCCTTCTCACCACAAGCTGGTTTCCGTCAGCTTCCGGGAAAGAAAATTGGTACCCGTCAGCAAAACGATGTTGACTACGGAATTGAAAATTCCCACAGCCGTTCCATAGCTGTAATTTTGATTTAACAATCCGTATCGGTAAACAAAGGAAGAAATAATATCGCCGGTAACATAAGTGGTCGGGCTGTAGAGCAGCAGAGTTTTTTCAGCTCCGATTCCCAACACGCTTCCGATCCTTAAAATAAACATGATCACGATCGTCGGCACGATTGCGGGAAGCGTCACATGGAAAATGCGGCGAACCGTGCTACAGCCGTCAATGTAGGCCGCGTCGTACAATTGAGTATCCACACCGGAAATGGCGGCAAGAAATACAACAGCGGAAAATCCGAGATTCTGCCAGATGCCGGAAGCCACATAGATCAGGCGGTAAGCAGCAGGATCCTGCAGCCATGCCTTTATTGGCATTCCGAAATAACTGAGAAAGGTGGTAATGATTCCGTCATTGCCCAGAAAATCCTTCAGCATACCGCAAATGATCACAATGGAAATAAAATACGGCATATAGCTGACAGTCTGGATCACCTTCATAAATTTTCGGGAACGCAGCTCATTGAGAAGAATCGCGAAAATAATGGGAAGCGGGAAGCCAAACAAAATATCATAGAAGCTGATGAGCAACGTGTTTTTTAAGATCCTTCCGAAATACATGCTGGAGAAGAACTGCTCAAAATAGATCCACCCTACCCATTTGCTTCCCAGAATACCCAAAGCAGGCGAAAATCTTTTCCAGGCTATGATGATCCCGTACATGGGAGCATAAGCAAAAATTGCGAAATAGACCACAACAGGCAGCAGCAGCAAATAATAGACCCCGTTCTTTTTGAGATAAGCCGCCGCGCCGCCCTTACCGCGAGTCAAAGCATTTAACGGCGGTGATTCATTCCCCTTTACGCCAGACCTTCCACTGCCTAAAACCGTTTTCTTCATAGCAATTTCAAATCCTCCCTTTGTTCTATGTCTTTATCTTCTCTGAAAATTTACTTATGATCCGGCTCCTCTGCATCATAAGTTCCACAGATCTCAAATGCTCAAATTTAAGAAAAGGAACCGCCGAACTTTCAAAAGTTTGAATCGCTTACTAACTGTAGTAAACCACCTTTCCCCCAGTTTGTCAACCCACATTTTAAACATTTTGCGATTTTGCCATGAATTAAGCAGCTTTTTTGTGCATTTTAATATATCTTCTGCTTTTGTTGCCTATATTTCTCAACTTCATGACCCAAGTAAAATTGTTCTTGACAATTTCATTCACAAACGCTATTGTTATAGTATCAAATTATTTATGCCCCAATATTGATTCAGAAGGGATTTTGTAAAAGTGCCTACCATCAAGACGACACGCTCCATACGCATGGAAAACGAAAATCTGATACTCACTGAAATTCTGCGTTCTCAGGGCATATCACGCGTAGCCTTGGCAAAGAAACTTCACATGACTAAGGGTGGCATCACTCCGATCGTATCCAGGCTGCTTGATATCGGCATCATCGAGGAATCTCAGACCGCTACCTCCACAACGGCCAGCGGCCGCAAGCCCATCCTTCTGCGAATCTGTCCAAACCGCTGCTTTGCCATTGCGGTGGATTTTACCCGAACGGGCTTTTCCGTGGCGCTCGTCAACCTTGACAACGCCTTTCTTTTCATGGATGAATATTCCTTCCAAATCGGAGAACCCCTGGAACACGCGCTGGAGAATTTGAGGAAAGCTATCAGCGACATTCTTCATGCCAATCAGGATAAGCTGATTGTGGGCATTGTTGTTGTAGCCCCCGGGCCGATCGACTATGAAAACTGCACGATCCTGAATCCTCCCAACTTCTTCAACTGGACAAATATTCCCATCGGAAGTTTTCTGAAGGAGCACTTCGCCCTTGATGTTTCCCTGTTCAACAACGCCGAGGCCCATACCCTTGCGGAGCTGTATTTCGGATACGGCAGGGAGTTTTCCAATTTCCTCCAAATTATTGTAGACGAAGGTGTGGGCGGTGGGATCATCCTTGACCATCGTCTGTTTCGCGGTTCTTTTGGTTTGGGCGCGGAATTCGGTCACATCAGCATTGACATCAATGGTAAGCCCTGCGAATGCGGCAACAAAGGCTGTATTGAAATGTATGCATCGATAACTAACATGCTGTCTTCTGTAAACGACACGCTAAAAAGTGCTTATTTGAATGGAGAAACAGATTCCTTTACAAAGCTTAATTGGTCTGCTTTTCTCGATCAGCTGAATCAGGGAAATCCATACTGCATCGCCCAAATGGAGGCCGAGTCATTTTATCTTGGCAATCTTCTGGTATCTCTTTGCAACATTTTCGATCCCTCCGCCATCATTATCGGCAGTACCTTGTCTCAGGCCGGAGATCTGATCACCACACCGGTTTCGGAATTTGTCAATCAGCACACCATTTCCAGAAAAGAGATACCTATCCTCACCTCTTCCCTGAAAAGCCCATCTCTTATTGGGGCGTCAATTTCCGTATTCGAAGATTTTTTCCGTGGGAAATTCGGCGATATTGAAGAAATCCTGCAGTCCAGTTCAAACCTGCATCCCGACCCACAATAGTATTCCTGCAAAATTTGAAAGAAATCCCCGGCGGTGCCGGGGATTTTTCATTCCCTGTCCCCCTCTTTTTCTATTGCGCCCTTCCCCTCCCTGCGCTATAATTAGGAAAGAACAAGCGCCATACCCCATAGCTGCTTTACTGCAGGAGGAAAACGGTCATGCCAACCTGGAGCTCTGAACAGTATTTGAAATTTCAAAAGGAGCGCACACAGCCCTCCATTGACTTGTGCAAACGGATCCGATCAGAAAACCCGAAAAGAATCGTCGACATAGGCTGCGGCCCCGGAAACAGCACTGCCGTTTTATACAGCCGCTTTCCGGGCAGTGATATCCTCGGCGTGGACAATTCTCAAAACATGCTGGATAAGGCAAAGAAAGACCATCCCCAACTTGATTTTGCGTTTTTTGACGCAAGCGGCGACGCGTATGACAGCATCGGAAAATTTGATGTAGTATTTTCAAACGCCTGTATTCAGTGGGTTCCCGATCACCCTGTTCTTCTGAAAAAACTCATGTCTCTTTTGAACGAAGGCGGTGAGCTGGCCATCCAGGTCCCCATCAATTTTCGGGAGCCTATCCATCAGATCATCGGTGAAGTCAGCCGCAGCAGCCGCTGGCATGATCAGCTTTCCGGCTCGAGAAACTTTCACACGCTGACTCCGGAAGAATATTATGACGTCCTTTCTGAGATCTCCGGCGACTTTACCATGTGGGAAACTGTCTATTTTCACAGAATGGGCTCCCATGACGATATTATGGAATGGTACAAGGGTACAGGCCTGCGTCCTTATTTGCAGAAACTGAATGAGGAAGATGGAAAGGAATTCCAGCAGCAGGTTTATGAAGAAGTCGTAAAAGCATATCCAAAACAGAAAAACGGCGAGATCATCTTCCGCTTTCCCCGCCTTTTCTTTCTTGCAAAGAAATAAAACGCGATTGTCCGTAAAAAGCTTTTGGGCCCGATGGGAAAGGAGCCGGCATGAAAATCAGAACGGCATTACCTGAAGACGCCAAGGCGCTTCTCGACATATATGCCCCCTATGTTCGGGACACCGCCATCACTTTTGAATATGACGTGCCGGAAGAAACAGAATTCCGGAAAAGGATCCTCCAAACGCTGAAGGAATACCCCTATCTCGTTGCGGAAGAGAACGGTGAGATCCTGGGGTATGCCTATGCTTCCCGCTTTCACGGCAGAGAAGCGTACCGGCACGCGGCGGAGGTTTCCGTCTATGTAAAGGAAGGATGCCACAGAAAGCATATCGGCAGCGCCCTTTACACAGAGCTTGAAAAGCTGCTGCTCCGGCAAAACGTCTTTCTTCTCTATGCCTGTGTCACTGTTCCGGACCGGGAAGATCCCCATGTCACTGACCGCAGCCTGCTGTTCCATGAAAAGCTGGGATATAAGCCCGTGGGAAAGCATGAACTGTGCGGCTATAAGTTTGGCGCCTGGTACAGCGTGATGTGGCTTGAAAAGCTGCTTTGCACCCGTCCGGACAAGCCTTCTCCCTTTCTTCCCTTTTCAAGTCTGTAGAATTCTTTTCCCTGCTTGTCCATATTTACGCAAACTAATCCTTTAGGAGGGATTCTTCATGAACACGATCAAAGTGGAAACCGGCAGCACAAAGCTCATTGCTCACCGGGGGTTAAGCGGCTTGGAAGCCGAAAATACCTGCGCGGCATTTGTGGCTGCGGGAAACCGTTCTTATTTCGGTCTGGAAACCGATGTTCACCGCACGGGAGACGGCGGCTTCATTCTCATTCATGATGAGAATACCTCCCGGGTGGCAAAGGACGACGTCAATGTGGAAAGCACAACCTTCGAGGCACTGCGGCAGTTACGGCTTCTCGATCATGACGGCACAAAGAGCAGAGCCGACCTGCACCTTCCTTCTCTGGAAGAATATGCGGGGATCTGCAAAAAGTATGAAAAGACCTGTGTTCTGGAATTGAAATCAGACTATACCGATGAGGAAATCAAAGAGATCCTTAATAGGATCGACGCTCTCAAATGGCTCGACCATGTGATCTTCATTGCCTTCGGGTATGATAATCTCAAAAAGGTCCGCAAATACCTGCCCCAGCAGCCTTGTCAGTTTTTGACGGAGGGTATTTCCTCCGAGCTCGTTGAACAGCTCAGCGCCGATAATTTTGATCTGGACGTTTATTATCCTCTCCTTACTGAGGAGTGGATCCACCTTCTGCACCGCAGAGGAATCAAGGTGAACTGCTGGACAGTGGATGATAAGGCCGTTGCCGAAAAGCTCGTTTCCTGGGGCATCGACTTTATCACCACGGACATTCTTGAGGAAAAGCCCTGATGAAGCGTCTTTTTGTGGATTTAAAGGATTACCGGGAAGGCGGCACGGTGTTCAAAAGGACCGCCGTTCGGGGAATCATTGAAAAGGACGGGCTCTTCCTGCTGGTCACCAATAAATTCGGCGATTATAAATTTCCCGGCGGCGGCATGGAACCGGGAGAAACATATGAGCAGGCCCTTATAAGAGAGATCAAGGAAGAAACAGGATACGAAACGGTCCCCGGTTCTTTGAAGCAGTATGCCGCTGTCACAGAGCTGCGCAAAGGGATCACCGCCGATATTCTCAGCATGGAAAACCTGTATTTCTTTTGCAGCGTTCAAGGTAACCCCTCCGCCCTTTCTCTGGATGATTACGAAGCGGAAGAAGAATTTCGCGCGGAATGGATCGAGCTGCCGGAAGCGCTGCGGAAAAACCGTGCAGTGGTAAGCGGCGAAAAGAATCCCTGGGTACTTCGGGAAATTGAGGTGATGGAATGTCTCAGCAGGGAAAGCTCACAAATCGGCAGGCTGTAATTGACTTCTGCCTGTCCCTCGGGGAAACAGTCTACGAAGATTACCCCTTCGACGATGATAATTGGACCGTCATGCGTCACCGGGGAAATAAAAAGGGTTTTGTGTTTCTGTATGAATATCAGGGCCGTCTGCAAGCCAATGTAAAATGTGATCCCGCAGGCATAAGCTTTTGGCGGGACAGCTACGAAAGCGTGATCCCGGCCTATCATATGAACAAGGCTCACTGGAACACTATCGTGCTGAGCGGTTCTGTACCGGATCGGGACGTAAAGACTATGATCTCAGACAGCTTTACTCTCACCCGCCCTGCTCTCAAAAGAAAAAAGGCCTGATAAGAAAGGAAAAAATCATGCTGAAAATAGGATGTCATCTTTCCAGCTCCAAGGGCTTTCTCTCCATGGGGAAAACCGCAGTGGAGATCGGCGCAAATACCTTCCAGTTCTTCACCAGAAATCCCAGGGGCGGCAAAGCAAAGGAACTGGATCTCGAAGACGTGGCCGCCTACAGGAAATTTGCAGAGGAAAACAGTCTTTTCCCCATTCTGGCCCATGCCCCCTATACGCTGAACGCCTGTGCGGCGGACGAAGGGCTCCGGGATTTTGCCGAAAACACCATGGCGGACGATCTTGCGCGCCTGGAGCATATTCCCGGAAGCATGTACAATTTTCACCCTGGAAGCCATGTGCAGCAGGGCGCGGAAAAAGGGATCGAAAAAATCTCGGAACTCCTGAACCGGATCCTTACACCGGAGCAGCATACCACCGTTCTCCTGGAAACCATGGCGGGAAAGGGCAGCGAGGTCGGCAGAAACTTTGAAGAACTGTGGGAAATTCTCGACAGAGTTTCCCTTTCCGAAAACATGGGTATTTGCCTCGATACCTGTCATGTCTTTGACGCCGGCTACGATATCGTAAATGAGCTTGACGCAGTCCTTTCCCAATTCGATCAAATCATCGGTCTTTCCCGCCTGCGGGCTGTTCATCTGAACGACAGTAAAAACCCCATTGGGAGCCATAAGGACCGCCACGAAAAGCTGGGAGAGGGCTCTATCGGGATGGATACCCTGCTGCGGGTGGTAAACCACCCCGCCCTCAGGGAACTGCCCTTCTACCTGGAAACTCCCAATGAGCTTCCGGGCTATGCCAAAGAGATCGCCCTTGTAAAATCCCTTTATCAATAATTCGGCTTCCCTTACCCTTAGGCTCCCCTTACTCATTCGAGTAAGGGGAGCTGTCGTCGCAGGCGACTGAGGGAATACCCTCCTCCTGCCATTCTGAGGAACGCAGTGACGAAGAATCTCGTCCTTCCCCTTTCTCACTTTTCGCCCTTGCCTTTAACCTCCCCTGCTAAGGGGTGAGCACGCCCCGCTGGGGCGTTGACGCGAACCGGTCTTCACTTCGTTACGGTCGGTGCTGAACGTGTGCCACCGGCACACAGCACCCGATGCGAAGCGGAGAAAGGAGGACCATGCATAGCATGGTGGAGGGATTTTTCTTTTCCTTCTGTCATCCTGAACGCAGTGAAGAACCTCGCTCTTTAGTTGTTAGTCTTTAGTAATTAGTCGCTAGAATCCTTGCCCTTTGCCTAATTTCCAGCCTTTACCCTCCACGATCTAACTGCTCATTGCTCATTTCCGTAGTGCTCTTTTTTCCGTCTTCCTTCCATAAATCCCAGCAGCAGCTTTTCTCCCTCTACCACAAACAGCGGACAGAGAGACAATCCGCACACGATCAGCCATTGCATGCCGGTAAGGGAGGAAGTCTTAAAGATAACAGCTAAAGGCGGCACCAGAATCACGCTCACCATGAGAGCGCAGCAGATCCCGCAGGCCAGAACCAGTTTTTTGTTGGAAAACAGGCCCAGCTTCAAAACGGAATGCTCCGAGCGCATGTTAAAGCTGTGTGTGAGTTGAGAAAGACTTAAAACCGCGAATCCCATTGTGCGCCCGATCCATGGCTCCATGGGGTCGGTGTCAAAAAAGACCCGGCCTACGGTATAGGCAAGCAACGCAAGCGCCCCCACAAGACAGCCCTCCACTATAACGGAAAAGCCCATTCCGCCCGAAAATATTCCTTCCTCCTTTTTGTGAGGCGGTTCGTCCATCACGTCACGTTCAATGGGATCGGCCCCAAGGGCAAGGGCCGGCAGGGAATCCGTAACAAGGTTTACCCAGAGAAGCTGAATGGCAAGCAGCGGCGCGGGCGCCCGGAGCAGAAAGGCAATAAACACCACAAGGATCTCTCCGATATTGCAGGAAAGCAGAAAATGAATGGTCTTCCTGATATTTTTGTAAATGCCCCTGCCCTCTCGCACAGCGGCCACGATGGTGGAAAAATCATCGTCTGTCAGGATCATATCAGCGGCGGATTTTGCCACTTCGGTACCGCCCTTCCCCATTGCACAACCAATGTCCGCGCTTTTCAGTGCCGGGGCGTCGTTCACGCCGTCGCCCGTCATGGCCACCACCATGCCCCGGCGCTGAAAAGCCTTCACAATCTTTACCTTGTGCTCCGGTGACACCCGGGCAAACACCTTGTAGTCAAATATTTTTTCGCTCAACTCGGCTTCTGATAATCGGTCCAGCTCCTGCCCGGTCATTGCCATATCCTCACTGCCGCAAATGCCGATCCTTCTGCCGATGGCAAGAGCGGTACCGGCATGGTCTCCGGTGATCATAACAGGCAGGATCCCCGCCCGTTTACATTCTGTCACAGCCTGTTTTACGCCCTGCCTGGGCGGATCCTCCATACCGATAAGCCCGCAGAAGATAAGCTCCTTTTCAATTTCTTCATCGCTGCCGGGAAGGGAAGTAACATCCTTATAGCCCACCGCCAGCACACGAAGAGCCCTGTCCGCGAGGGCGCTGTTGTCCGAAAGTATTTTTGATTTTCCCGCGCCGCTCATCGGCACAAAGTCGCTTCCCCGAAGCATATGAGAGCATCTGGCGATCAGCACGTCCGGAGCGCCTTTGGAAATGATGCGAAAGCCCTCGGCAGTACGGTGGACCGTGGTCATCATTTTTCTTCCGGAGGTAAAGGGGATCTCTCCCACTCTGGGAAAATCCCTGTCCAGATCTCCCTTGGAATGCCGGCACGCCCGCAAAAAGGCTGTTTCGGTGGGATCTCCGCTGATCCTTCCGTCCTGCTCCTCGGAGTTGTTGCAGAGTACGGACAGGTCAAGGCAAAATTGAGAGGTGGGGCTGTGAAGGGGCTCTTCCCCATAGGCAGAAGAAAAAGTGGTAACCGTCATTTTATTTTGGGTAAGAGTTCCGGTTTTGTCAGAGCAAATCACCTGTGTGCTGCCCAGCGTCTCCACTGCCGGCATATGCCGCACGATAGAACGCTTCTGTGCCATGCGCTTGATTCCCATGGCAAGCACGATGGTCACCACCGCGGTCAGTCCCTCAGGAATTGCCGCCACACCCAGGCTGATGGCGATCATAAACATTTCCAGCGGCTCCACCTTCTGGATCAGTCCCAGCACAAAGATCACCGCGCAAATGAGCACTACACCGGCGCCCAAAACTTTTCCGGTCTGCTGAAGCTTTTGCTGAAGGGGCGTTTGGGGCGCGCGTTCGCTTTCCAGCATTTTGGCGATTCGGCCCATGGCGGTATCCATTCCCGTAGCTGCCACCATGCCCACCGCCGCTCCTGAAACTACGCCGGAAGAAGCGAAAAGCATATTCCTTCTTTCTCCCAGCGGCGCGTCTTCCGGGCAAAGGACATTCGCGTCTTTTTCCGAGGGAACAGACTCTCCCGTCAGCGCCGATTCTTCCGCCCGCAGCTCCGTGCTTCGGATCAGCCGGATATCGGCGGGCACCAGATCTCCCGCCTTCAGGATCACAATATCGCCGGGCACCAGTTCCCTGCTTTCCACCGTATGCCGCTTCCCCTCCCGCAGCACCCTGGCATGGGGCGAAGAAAGCTTTCTGAGAGCTTCAATGGCTTTGTCAGCTCTCAGCTCCTGAATGGTTCCTATGACCGCGTTGCACACAACGATCCCGAGGATAATGACGGAATCGATAAACTCACTGTCGCCCCGCAGGCGGGAAACCAGAAAGGAAACAGCTGCCGCGGCAAGAAGAATCAGTACCATAAAATCCTTGAACTGGCTCAGAAACATAACCAGTGGATTTTTCCGCCGTGTCTCCCTTAACTCATTTTTTCCATAACGGGAAAGCCGGTTTTCAGCTTCCTCCCGGCTGATGCCCCGGGTCGTGTCCGTTTCCAGCATTTCCGCGGCTTCCCGCCATCCCATGCTGTGAAGCTCCATTCTATTTCCTCCTCGGTTCGCGATTGTCATTTCCATTCATACGTTCTCCGCGGATTTTTTATGAATCGCAAAAAGAGGTGAAAATCCCGTAAAACCATGCTATAATAATTGAAAACGATAAGCTGTACACTCTTACGGAAGAACCAGCCGAATTCTTTATCACGCTCAAGGGAGGCACTATGGAAGGCATCAATTTTTTTGACAGGACCGTAATGGAATTTGTCCAGCTCCATTTTCACAATATCGTAACGAACAGCGTCTTTCCCGTTCTCACCTATCTGGGGGAGGGCGGCGCAGTCTGGATCCTTCTGGCCCTGTTCTTTCTGCTGCGCAGGAAAAGCAGGAAGCAAGGCATTTTGATGTTCTGCGCCATAGCCCTTGGCTTTGTGTTGGGAGAATTGCTGCTGAAAAACATTGTTTGCCGGGAGCGTCCCTTTCAAACCTTTCCGGAATATACGTCTCTGCTGATCCTCCCGCCCTCGGGATTCTCCTTTCCCTCCGGGCACACCTGTTCCTCCTTCGCCGCAGCCGCAATGCTGCTGTCCCGTTCCAAAAGATGGGGGATCCCCGCTTTTCTCCTCGCCTGTCTGATTGCCTTTTCCCGCATTTTCCTGTTTGTCCATTGGCCTACGGACGTATTGGCCGGCATTGCTCTGGGCGTCCTCTCTGCCCTGTTCGTGTTGTGGATCGCCCCGAAAATCGAGGAAAAACGCCGCAAAGACGAAGCGGAGCTCAGTCAGGATTAGCACCGGAACAAACTGACCCCGCACTGAATCATGCCACCCCTAAAAGGGGGGCATGAGGATCGGCCTATAAGATGAAATCAGGACTGCGTCGATCGACGCAGTCCTGTTTTTTTATTCCGCAGATTTTCATACAGAAGCTGCCATTGCGAATGGCTTTTATTCATGACATTCTTCTTACTTAAAATTTCTCTGCCAGCTCCGCCGCCTGCCTGCAGCCATCTGTTTTCTCAATATCGCCGGTATTCAAAACGCCCGGAACGAGGACCTCCCCCACCACCTTCCATTTCATCAGCTCAGCAGAGCGTTTCAGGGGAACGCGCACACCGTCGAAAACGGACATATCATCTTCTTCACAGCAGGCAATAACAGCGCACTCTTTACCGGAAATATTCTTTCCGCCTACCACAAAAGAAAACAGCCGGTCAATAACTCCTTTTATTTGAGCGGGAATGGAATACCAGTACACGGGCATGGAGAAAACCACGGCGTCAGCCTCCAGAATAGCGGGGGCGATCGTGTTGAAATCATCGTCAAAGGAACAGGCCTTTCCGGTCTTAAAGCAGGTTTCACAAGCCCGGCAGCCGCCCACGTTTTTCAAAGCGGCATCGAAGCGGGTGACGGTGTGG
>CAZNZS010000024.1:0-28175 GCA_964577585.1 uncultured Acutalibacter sp. | reverse complement strand
CCAATCGACATTTGCGGTATTCTGGCAAATCAAATCGACAATGCTTTTGACGCCTGTATGTTGATTCCTAACACTGCTGCCAGGCAAATCATTGTGAATATCTCCCAGCGAGAAGGTTTTGCATTCTTCAGGGTGGAGAATACTGCATTAAAGGATCCTTTCCAAGACAATCCAAATCTACAGAGCACAAAAGCCGATACAACTGTGCCTCATGGATTAGGACTTCTCAGTATCCGAACGATTGTTGAAAAGTACAACGGTTCATTACATCAAGAATATACGAATGGGCGTTTTATTTCGATTGCATCTTTTTGCTTTGAACCATTGGATACATAAAATTCTGCCGAATAATCAGATTTGCCGGAATATTCTTCCCCTTTTGTCTATACTTGTCGATAGACAGGAGGGGAAGTTTTGTGTGCATGCCTGCGCTGAGAAAATAGTCAATCACCTTTATTGCCACTGTACATTGCCGGAAGGGGACGTTCCTTAAGCTGTCGTTTTTTGCTTACAGCAGCTTCAATACAGCCGCGCCGTAGGGTGGAAGCCGGATCGAGCCCTGCAGCTCGGTTTGTTCTCCGGTGAGCAGGTCAAGAGCCGGGCCGTGATGGCTGCAGTTGACTGTAAATTCCGTACCCTCGGCGTTTACCGCCATGAGAACGGTTTCCTCCGGGCAGGAGCGCCGCATGACCCACTGTTTATTGAGCAGCGTTTCGTTTTTAAAATCGCCGAAGCAAAGGGCTCTGCTTTCCTTCTTTGCCCTAGCTAGCTTCCCGAGGAACTCTGTCAGTTCGTTTTCCACGGGAGCGTCAAAGCAGGGGCGCAGGGCAGGGTCGCCGTCCTTTTTCTCGCCGTCCGCGCCCCATTCGCTTCCGTAGTAAACGCAGGGGATGCCCGGCATACAGAACAGCACGGCATACAGGGGCATGAGCTGGTTCTTGTCCTGCAATATGCTGTGGATCCGGGTCACATCGTGATTGTCCGCAAAGCAGAGCAGATGCTTATCCCGGTAAAGGGTCCAATTCTCCGGGCCGAACTGCCGGGCAAGGGAATGGGCGATCTCAAACATGTTCATGGAATTGAAGGCGGAATAAAGCCCCTTGTAGCATTCGTAATTGGTGACGCTGTGAAGCATGTCCGGGTTCATGATCCGGTTATAGTCTCCGTGGATCATTTCTCCCAGAAGGAAGAAAGCAGGATCTCTCTGCAGGCAGTATCCGTGAAGCCGGCGCATGAAGTCCTCATTCAGCATATAAGCCACGTCCAGTCTGAGGCCGTCTATGCCGAATTCCTCCATCCAGTATTCCACGCACTCCAGCAGATAGTCCGCCACGGCAGGGTTCTGCAGGTTCAGCTTGACAAGCTCATAGTGGCCTTCCCAGCCTTCGTACCAAAGACCGTCGTTATAGCAGGAATTGCCGCCGAAATCGATGTGGAACCAGTCGCGATAGGGAGAGCCCTCCCGGCTTTTCAGCACGTCCTGGAACGCCCAGAAGCCTCGCCCCACATGGTTGAACACGCCGTCCAGCACCACTCGGATCCCCGCTTCGTGCAGGGCGTTTGAAACGTCCTGAAAATCTTCGTTGGTCCCCAGGCGGCAGTCGATTTTCCGGTAATCCCGGGTATCGTAGCCGTGAGAGTCCGATTCAAAAACAGGGGAAAAATAGACGGCGTCGATCCCCAGCTTTTGCAGGTGAGGGATCCAGTCTTTTACCTTCAGGATACGGTGGGCTTGCGCGCCGTCGTTTTCCAAAGGCGCGCCGCAGAAGCCCATGGGATAGATCTGGTAAAATACGGCGCTGTTCTGCCAGCCGGGTTCGTTCTTCAATCGCATGATATTGCTCATAGTATTTCTCCCTTTCGTCCATTTCTCAGTTCTCCGGGCGGGTTTCCATTTGACCGCAGAGCATGGTATAGAAACCGAACTTCTCATAAAACGGCCGCAGTTCCTCCTCGCCGTAGATGACAGATATCATATAGATATGATCCGTCTTCAGCCTCTCAATGGCCCGGTTCATCAGCTCTGTGCCGACGCCTTTGCCCTGGTAGTCCGGGCGCACCATCACGTCCTGGATATAAGCGTCAGTTACGCCATTGCTCACCGCTGCCAGAAAGCCCACTGGTTTTCCCTCATCATAGCAGACGATGCGGAGGTAGTCCCGCAAGGCAGGGTTCCTCAGCTCCGCCTCCATGCCGCCCCAGCCCACTGACCGCCGCAGGACGGCAATTTCCTCGGGGGACACCTGAGGATTCATTTTGTATTCCAGCATGGTGCTCTCCTCAGTCCAGGCGGCAGCTGTTCCCGCTCCAATGAAGCACGCTGTTATAGAATGCCGTCATAGCGTTCACCATATGGGCAACGTCCTCTTTTCCCGCTGTTTCATAAGGGGAATGCATGGAAAGCTGGGCCAGGCCGATATCCACCGAGGGGATGGAGACCTGGGCGCCGGAGATCAGCCCCAGAGTGCCCCCGCCGGGGTTGGAGGAATGATTGTAGAAATCCTGGGTGGGTACGCCCGCTTTTTCGCAGATCCGCTTGAACACGGCGGCAGTCATGCCGTCTGTGGCATAATGGGAGCTGTATTTGATCACCACACCGCCGTTCAGATAGCACCGGCTGGTGGGATCGGCCTTTTCGGGATAATTGGGATGGACGGCGTGCGCGTTGTCGGCGGAGAGTAAAAGGCCGTTTTGTATGGCCTTCTGGCGGCCCTCCCGGTCCTTTCCGGCAGCCTGGCAGATGCGGTCGATCACGTCTGCCAGCAGGGTGGAACCGGCTCCCTGCCGGGTCCGGCTTCCGGTTTCCTCGTTGTCGAACACAACGCACATGGTACAGTTTTCCGGGTTTTCCGCCTGCAAAAAGGCGGTGATGGCGGAAAAGGCGCATTCCAGGTCGTCCAGCTTGGGGGCGGCGATGAATTCCTCTTCGGCCCCGAATACCGTGCCCCGTGCCCGGTTATAGAGATACAGGTCATAGGAAAGAATATCCTCTTTTTTCACTCCGGCGCTCTGAGCGGCCAGAGCCAGAAGGCTGGCTTCCTTTCCGCCCAGCAGGGGCAGAGTGTCCCGCTGGGGATCCTGCTTTCCGGCCTGGCTGTTTTCCCGGTCCATATGGGGTGCAAGGCCGGGGATCATCAGCAGATCCCGCCGGATGTCGGTCAGCACGGCCTGAATGCCATCCTCCGTGCGCACCGCCAGCCTACCCGCCGCGGACAGAGGCCGGTCCGCCCAGCGGTTGATGAGCATACCGCCGTATATCTCCGTGTTCAGCTTGGTATAATGGCCTTCCACGCGCATTTCCGGGCTGCCCTTTATCTTGAAGCAGGGGGAATCCCCGTGGGGAGCAATCACAGAGAAGGCCCGGAAATCCTTTTTTGGGTAGCGGAAGGCGACCACAGAGCTCATGCTGCGGGTGGTGAAATACCCTTTCCCGGGAGAAAGCTCCCAGGTATCTGTTTCCTGAAGCTCTGTAAAGCCTGCAGCCTTCAGCATTTTTCGCACTGTTTCCACAGTGTGGCAGGCAGTGGGGCTGTTTTCAATAAAGCGGAAAAGCTCCTGCGTTAAATTTTCCATGATCATCAAGCTCCTTTTTTATTTCAAGAAAGTATTTGTGCTGGGTGAGTCAGCGCAAGGACGGATCGGGAAGAGCGCTTATGGCCTCTTCGATCCGTGCGTTTACCTTTTCACGAAGCTCCAAAAGAAATGCCGGGCTGTGAGGATATTCCGAGAAGGTGATATCGGAATATCCGGGAACGAGCTTTTCCACGGTTTCCCTGTCGGTCAGGGTCTCCAGCAGCTCAAGGGCCCGAAGGTCCTGTAGGCCGTGGGTGAATACCTTCATCCGCAGAGAGGAGATCGGGCGTCCGTCCTCTCCGGGATAAACCGAAAACGCGTCTCCGCCCGGGAAAGCCCTGCCGCCGTCGGTGACGCGGAAGGGATCGATCATCCTTTTTGATTCCTGGGAGTGCCAGAAATTATAGCCCCAGTGCAGGAAGCCCTGAATGTGGAATTTGTAGAGCTGCAGGCCCAATATCCGGTTGCGGCAGGAGGGCATGCTCAGAAACCTGTTCCCCACCTTGTAATTCTGCCCGCAGCAGGTATATGCCCAAAGGCCGGAAATGCTTCTCTCGAGAAACGGGGCGATATGATTGGTGGCCGCTACCGGGTGCTGTACGAGGCCGCGGTCGTAAAACTCCGGATCGGAAAGGGCGTCGATCACCGGGAGCTCCCCAATGTATTCCCCGATCATGCTTCTCACCTTTTCGTATTGCTCCAGGGCCGATTTTGCGGGCTCGTCCGAAACATGGAAAAGCAGACGGTCCCGGAGCCCCAGCTCCTCAAAAAAGGCGATCAGCGCCGGCAGAAGCTGCCTGAGAAACGCGGTGTATTCCGGGGAATCGGCGGCTGTATCCCAGCCGAAGATGCGCTTCCGTTCCCCGCTTTCCACAGCGTAGACCGCCGGGGTGAATTTTGCCCCCCACTGGGTGAAAAGCTGGTTTATTTCAAAGTGGGTGATACCGCAGCGCAGCGCAAGCTCCGCAAAGCGGCGGAGCTTCGTAAAATCAAAACGGTAGGAATCACCCTGCTTTTCAATCTCCGTCAGCTGAACACAGAGCCGCTCCGTTCCCACGGCGGTGTCAAGGGGAGGGGTGAGCACCGGCGTGAGCACAGTGTTCATACCTCCTTTTCCCGCTTCCTTCAGATAGGCTTCGATCAGATCCCAATGGCGCTCGGAGTAAACCGGTACGTGATACCATTCCGCCAGGCAGTCAACGTGGAACCACTGGGTATAGAGCAGCTTCTGCCTGGGAAGACAGGCCGGGATCACCTTGAGTGTGAAAAGGGCTTCCGCCTCGGTCCCGTTTCCCTTTGCCGAAAAGCGGACGGGGTATTCCCCGCCGGGGCAGTCTTCGGGAACGCTTATGTTGATCCAGAGGGTTGTGTTCAAAAAGGCGCTTATTTCAAGGGGATCGGTTTCCAGGGGCCTGAGGATATCGGGGAAAAGGCCCGGGGACAGGGTGATGTAATTTTCATCGTGAGCGTCCTCGGCGGGATAAGCCGCCAATTCACAGGGAACATTTTCCACCCTGTATACCTGAATGCAGTCCTGAAGAGGGGAAGACAGGGACCAGGCGATCTCCTGATTTCCCCAGCCGCCGCCCCTCAAAACAAGCTGGTAGGCGAATTCCTCGCCCTGCAGGACGCTTGCCCCGGAGCAGGGAGAAAGCTCCTTCGGTTCATTGGCAAAAACCTTTTCCAGCGAAGAGCATTGGCGGATCTGGATGTTTTCCATAAGCTACCCTTCCTTTTTTGATCATTCAAATTGATGAAAATCAGGGAGATACCGGCTCCCCTGAGACGATCTGGACTGAACAAAGCCATCAAGCTCCAGCCGGAACAGCTCCTCCTGGACCTTGTTGAGCTCTCTTTTGGTGACTGTCCGCCTGAGCTCCGGGAAGCGTTCCCCTTCGGGAAAGGCTGCCGGCGGCGTATACTGGGCCATCAAACTGACAGGTATACCGGGGAATTCTTCGGCAATACGCCTTAAGACCTCTATGGAATTTTTTGTGTGTCCCGGCAGGATCAGATGGCGGATCAAAACGCCCTTTTGCATAAGGCCGTCTTCGCCGTAGACAGGAAGGCCCGCCTGTTCCACCATTTCGCGGATGGCGGCCAGGGCGGTCTCCGGGTAATCGGGGGCGCCGGAAAGGGAGGCGGCCAATTCGGACTGGGCGTATTTGAAATCGGGCAGGTAAATATCCACCAGGCCTTTCATGGCCTTCAGGCTTTCCACCCTTTCATAGCCCGAGGTGTTGTACACCACCGGAACAGGGACCGGGCGCAGGAGCAGGGCCTGCCGGATCAGCGGCATAAAATGGGTGGGGGTGACAAGATCGATATTGTGCGCGCCGCTGTTTATCAGGCCGAAAAAGAGATCGCTCAGCTCCCGGGGGGAAACTTCCTTTCCCGGAGGAGCGGAGCTTTTGCTGATCTCCCGGTTCTGACAGTATACACAGCCTAAGGGGCAGCCTGTAAAAAATACGGCTCCCGAGCCCCTTGTGCCGCTGATAGGAGGCTCTTCCCAAAAGTGCAGAGCCGCTCTGGCGATCCGCATGCTGCCGCCGCTTTTGCAGAAGCCGTTTCCCGTTTTTTCCCTCCGCGCCCCGCATTGCCGGGGGCAGAGCCGGCAGTTGTCCGCCATGGCGGACAGCAGGGAAAGGCTTTCTTTTTCCATGTTACATCCCGCATTTCCTTCGTTTTTGTGGTATGCTAAAATAAAGCAAATTGTAGTTTAGCGCACTAACAGAAAAGCAGAAACTCTTGCCTCCCCTGAAAGGGGAGGGGGACCGCCGAACGGCGGTGGAGGGGTTTTCTGCCGCAATTGCAGGACCCCCCCAGTCACGGCTTTGCCGCGCCATCTTTCTCCGCTTCGCTCCGGTCGGTTCGCACCAGCGTCCCACCGGGGGGAAGGTCTCCAGTGGAGATCGTTCTGACCCGATCGAACCGAAAGTGAGAACGCGCTCACCCCTTTCAGGGGGGCCAAGGGGTGGGTGCTAAATTCCAATTTAACTCTTTCCTCCGGTCGGGCCGCGCAGGAAAAAACACCTGTCGCTGCCTTCACGAGTGGGTGCAGCGGCACGCTGCAAATCCCAATTTATCGCGCTGCTCCCTCTGCCATCCTGAGAAACGCAGTGATTTGATCATTATTCATCGCCCTTCACGTCTAACATCCGGTATCCGCCAGCCCCAGCATGGCGCAATTGCTGCCCCGATGCCCTCTTGTTTTCCTGTGAGAAAAAAGCAGGTCGCTTTCGCACATGGTGCAAACGCCTCCCACGGTGATATGTTCAGGAAGAATACCGGCCTCCAGCATGAACTGACGGTTGCATTCCCAAAGGTCCACGTGATATTTCCCGCTTTCCTCAGGCCCGGAAACGAAGCGCCCGGAATTCGGCAGCTTTAGAAATTCGGCGGCTACGGGCTCATCCACCTCAAAGCAGTCTTTACAGATGGAGGGACCGATGGCAGCCACGAGCCGGGAAGGGTCGGTGCCGAACTCGAGAGCCATTCTTTCCGCCATGACCTTTGCCATGCCGGCCGCCGTTCCCCGCCAGCCGGCGTGGGCCAGCCCGATGGCGTGATGGGCTTCGTCCAGGAAATACAGCGGGACGCAGTCTGCACAGTAGATCACCAGGGTGACGCCCTTTTCATCGGTACACAGGCCGTCGATGCTTTCCATGTCCTTTTCCCGCCAAACGCCGATCCCCCGCTGTTCAGGGCCAACCCGGCGGATGTTGACGTGGTGATCCTGGTTTCCCGTTACCAGGGATTCCGGATCGAAGCCGGCGGCGGCACAGAAAAGCCTGTAGTTTTCCCTTACGTTTTCTTCGCTGTCTCCCCGGCCAAAGCCCAGGTTCATGGAGGCAAATTCCTTTTGGCTTTTTCCGCCGAGCCTGGTGGAAAAGGCCGCGTTGACCCAGGAAAGGTTCGAAAGGGAGGAAAACCGCAAAACGCCTATGCCGTTTTCGATTTCCAGGCGCATATTTCCCACAGGGCCGCTTTCGGCTTTTCTGGGAGCTTCTATCACAGGCAGGGGACTGGTCTTTTTGTTCACGATAACACCCTCGTATTTCAGCTTGATAGTGAGCCGGCCCGCAAAGGAATGACCGCAGCTTTTGCATTGGAATTTGGAGAGAAGGCTTTTGTTTTTCTGGGACCAGGGCGTGATACATCTTGCTTCCCCACCGCATTTCGGGCAGGAAAAGCGCAGATCAGCAGAGCGGATCTGCGGGTGGTTCAGGTCGCAGATATAGGTGGTCTTAAAGGTGATCCTTTTGTAAAATTCCTCGTTACAGGGCTGGATAAAGGGCTTCAGAGAACGGGGCTCGTAAATACGGCGGAGGATGTCGAGCGCCATTCGGCTGTCATCCAGGGCGCGATGATGCTCCATGCCGGAAATATCCAGACCCAGAAGCTCTGCAGCCTTTGCAAGACCCATCTGTAATGAAACGCCGGTGTCCATACGCTCCTGAGCGTAGCGCTGCAGGTCGCAGTAACGGGACAGGAATGGAACCTCCCCGCTGCCGCTGAAATACCGGCAGTTTTCAATTAAGGTAAGAATATCGGAGGTACCCCAGGTCATCAGCAGGCAGTCGCCTGCCCAGCGCTTAAAGCGACTGACGGCGCTCATAAAGGTGCCGCCGTCCTGAAGACTTTCGTCCGTGAGGTTTGTAAGGCTTGTGACAATGGAAGTCAGGTGCTTTCCCACCTGGGGTCTGACGAAGGCCGAAAACGAGGAAATGGGCTCCAGCCTTTCACTGCATTTTACCGCGCCGAATTCAATGATCTCGTTGATATATCCCTTGATGCGGCGGCTGTAGGCCGCGTTCCATTCCAGATCGAGAATGACGATGTCCAGAGGATCACCACCTTTCATGACGGTACAGAAAAAGCAAGTCCGTTTTAAGCTCTGCATAAGGCGGCTTGCTTTTTGTGCGGAATTATTTGTTTCTGCTGGCCTGCTTCATGCGCAGCTCCTTGTCGAGAATGGTCTTGCGCATTCGCACGCTTTTCGGAGTGATCTCCACCAGCTCGTCGTTGGCCACGAATTCCAGGCACTGCTCCAGGCTCATGATGGAATGGGGGACCAGCTTCAGCGCTTCGTCAGAGCCAGAGGAACGGGTATTCGTGGCATGCTTTTTCTTGCACACGTTTACCACGATGTCTTCGTTCTTGGGGTTGGCCCCTACGATCATGCCCTCATAGACCTCCACGCCCGGGCCGATAAACATTCTGCCGCGTTCCTGAGCATAGAACAGGCCGTATGCCGTGGATTCCCCCGCTTCATGGGCAATGATGGAGCCCTGGCTTCGCTGCTGGATATCGCCCTTATAGGGCTCATAGCTGTCAAACACATGGTTCATGATGCCGTTTCCGTTGGTATCCGTCAAAAACTCTGAACGGTAGCCCATGAGTCCTCTGGCGGGGATCTTGAATTCCAGGTGGGTGGAGCCGGATTCCCGGCTGCCCATATTCAGGAGCTCCGCCTTGCGGGAGCCTATCTTTTCCATGACGGCGCCCACGTAGCTGTCCGGGACCTCGATCATCAAAAGCTCAATGGGCTCAAGGCGATGGCCCTGGGCGTCTTCCTTATAGATCACCGTGGGCGGAGAAACCTGAAATTCATAGCCCTGGCGGCGCATCTGCTCGATCAGGATGGAAAGGTGCAGCTCGCCCCGGCCGGATACCTTGAAGGTGTCCGTGGAATCGGTTTCTTCCACCCGCATGGCCACGTTTGTTTCCACCTCTTTGAAAAGGCGGTCCCGCAGGTTGCGGGAGGTGACATATTTGCCTTCTCTGCCGGCAAAGGGAGAATTGTTGACCATGAACATCATGGAGACCGTGGGCTCATCGATCTTTACAAAGGGGAGAGGCTCCACATGATCCACGGCGCAGGCGGTCTGGCCGATGTTCAGATCGGCTATGCCGGAAACGGCGATGATGTCGCCCAGGCCGGCGGATTCCGCCTCCACCCGCTTCAGGCCTTCAAACTGATAGAGCTTTGTAACTCTGGCGTTTTTCTGAACGTCCTCCTGGCCGCCGCAGATGGTGACCGTTTCGCCGACCCGGACAGAGCCCCGCTCTACCCGGCCAATGCCGATCCTTCCCACGTAATCGTCGTAGTCGATGTTGGAGAACAGGACCTGTGTGGGGCCGTCCGGATCGCCCTGCGGGGCGGGGACCTCCTTTACGATCATTTCAAACAGAGGGGTCATATCCGTGCCGGGCTTTTCGGGATCCAAGGTGGCGTAGCCATCTCTGGCGGAAGCGTACACCACCGGGAAATCCAGCTGGTCGTCGTTTGCCCCGAGCTCGATGAATAGGTCCAGGACCTCGTCTACTACCTCCGCGGGCCGGGCGCCGGGTCTGTCGATCTTATTGAGCACGACCACGGGCTTCTTCCCAAGGCCCAAGGCCTTTTTCAGTACAAAGCGTGTCTGGGGCATGCAGCCCTCAAAGGCGTCTACCAGCAGAAGCACGCCGTCCACCATCATCAGAACGCGCTCCACCTCGCCGCCGAAATCGGCGTGACCGGGGGTGTCTACAATATTGATCTTGATATCGCCGTATTTTACGGCGGTGTTTTTTGATAAAATGGTGATGCCGCGCTCACGCTCCAAATCCCCGGAGTCCATCACGCGTTCCGCCACAGCCTCATTGGCGCGGAAAATACCGCTTTGCCGCAAAAGCTGGTCCACAAGGGTGGTCTTTCCATGGTCTACGTGGGCGATAATGGCCACATTTCTCAAATCTTCTCTGCTGCCCATTCTTTCAGGTCCTTTCTTTTCACACCGCTTCAGTGACTGTAAAATACGCGCCGGGCGCGTTGCTGTAAATTTTGTGTGGATACCGAAAGCCGGACAGACGGAAAGCCTATTTGACATGTCTGACACGGGGCATCCAAAAGGGAACCGGCCGGCCGTTAAGTTTCCTTGCAGAACCAGCCTGAGATATTATACCACTGCGGAGGAATTTTGAAAAGAAAAAATTGACGCGGGCAGAGAAAGCATTTTAATGCGAAATGAATAAAGAGTAAAGGGCTTTGCTTGTCTATACAAAACCCCCGGCTTTGCCGGGGGTCAGTTATGCTGTATTCAAACATCCAGCAGGGTGATGACGTTTCTCGGACAGGCTTCCACACATCTCCCGCATCCGGTGCATTTTTGTGAGTCCACATAAGCCAGATTGTTCTGTACTGTAACGGCCCCGAACTCACAGGTCTTTTCGCACTTTTTACAGCCGATACAGCCGATTTTGCACACCTGCATGGTGTCCTTGCCCTTGTCGCAGTTGGAGCAGCGCACCACGGCCTGTTTTTTCAAGGGCACAAATTTTATCATGCCCTTGGGACAGGCTTCCACGCATTTGGAGCAGCCCTTGCACTTGCAGGGGTCGATCTTCGCCACGCCGTTGCAGACGCTGACGGCGCCGTATTCGCAGGCCCTGAAGCAATCGCCCATACCCATGCAGCCGTAGCGGCAGCTTGTGATCCCGCCCAAAAGGAAGGAGGCGGCAGAGCAGCTTTCGATGCCGTCGTAAAGCATTTTATCGCCGGTGTTGTCATAGCTTCCCATGCAGCGCACCAGGGCGGTTTTATATTCCACCTGCACATCGCTGGCTCCGAGAAGCGCGGCGCATTTTTCCGCTGTTTCCTTGCCGCCGGGAGAGCACAGGCCGGGCTTTGCCTCGCCCTTGGACATGGCGGCGGCATAGCCGGAACAGCCGGAAAATCCGCAGGCGCCGCAGTTGGCGCCGGGCAATATTTCTTCCAGAGCCTCGGCTGTCTCATCCTTGGGAACGGCCATCACGATGGAGGCCACCGCCAGAATGATTCCGGCCAGAAGACCGATGATCCCAACCAGAAGGATCGGTGTTAAATATTCCATATGCTTCTCCTTTCACTTCCGGTCACATCAGGCGGTCTACAACGCCGCCGAAGCCCAGGAAGGACAGGGCGACCAGAGAGGCCGCCACCAGGGTGATGGGAAGGCCGCGGAAGGTTTCCGGGATATCGCATTCCTCAAGGCGCTCCCGCACACCGGCAAACAGCACCATGGCAACCAAAAAGCCTATGCCGGAGCCAAAGGCGTTCGTGAGCGATTGCAGATAGCCGAAGGAGGGGTCCGCCGCGCCTTTTTCCAGCACCAGCATGGTGACGCCCAGCACGGCGCAGTTGGTGGTGATCAGGGGCAGATAAATGCCCAGGGAATTGTAAAGCGGGGGCATGTACTTTCGCAAAATGATCTCCAAAAGCTGTACCAGCGCCGCTATGACGAGAATGAAAACCACAGTTTGCAGATATTCCAGGCCGCTGGGGACCAGCAGATAGGTATACAAGGGCCAGGTCACCGCCGTGGCGATCACCATGACCGCCGTAACGGCACAGCTCATGCCAACGGCGGTATCAAGCTTTTTGGAGACCCCCAAAAAGGGGCAGATGCCCAGGAACTTGTTGAGCACATAGTTTTCCGTCAGGATGGCGGCCAGGAAAATGGCCACCAGGGATTTCAGGGTTTGTCCGTCCATTATTCACACACCTTTCAGCGAAAAAAATCGAGGCCATGTTTTGCGGTTCCGCGAAGCGGAATTTCGCCGTTTTGAAAGGGCGAAAAGCAAAACCTGCAAAAAGCTTGAAAAATTTATTTTTCAAGCTTTTTTGAGCAGGAAGCAGCCAGCGGACAGCCGGAGCAGCCCACGCTTTCGGGAGCCTTTCCCTCTTTGGAAAGCTTTCCGGCCAGAGCAACCAGCATGCCGAATACAAAGAAGCCGCCGGGAGGCAGAAGGAAAATGATGATGGGCTCCATAAAGCCGGAGAGGATCGGAATGCCGAACACGGTGCCGGCCCCCAGCAGTTCCCGGATGATCCCCATGCAGAGCATGGCGGCGGTAAAGCCCACGCCCATGCCGAGACCGTCAATGACAGAAGGCAGGACCCTGTTTTTGCTGGCAAACATTTCGGCCCTGCCGAGAATGATGCAGTTTACAACGATCAGGGGTAAAAACACGCCCAGAGCCGTATCCAGGGCGGGGGAAAAGGCCTTGATAAAGAGCTGAACTATGGTCACGAATCCGGCAATGATGGTGATGTAGGCCGGAATGCGGACCTTGTCGGGGATCACCCTGCGCAAAAGGGAAATGGCGGCGTTGGAGCAGACAAGCACAAAGGTGGTGGCGGCGCCCATGCCGATGGCGTTGGAAGCGGCGGTGGTGACCGCCAGAGTGGCGCAGCAGCCCAGCACCAGGCGCAGCACGGGATTTTCCCTTACGATCCCCTTGGTAAATTCCTTCCAAAGAGAAGGGCTGTTATTCGTTGCCATCGTAATCGCCTCCTCCGAAAATGCTGTGGTAAGTATCGATCGCCTGATTGACGGCATTCGTTACAGCAGTGCTGGTGATAGTTGCTCCGGTCATGGCCTCTACCTGGCCTTCCCCGGGCGTCTGATACTTCACAAGTTCTAAAGCGCTTGAGGGGACCGTCTGTTGGTATTGAGCCCTGAACTCTTCTTTTTCCGCGTTGGCGCCCAGCCCCGGGGTCTCGCCGTGGCTCAGAATGATCACGCCGGTGATGGAGCCGCCGGCGCTGATGCCGGTCATGACCCGCACATCACCGCCGTAGCCCTTGGCGGTGGTCTCAAACACATAGCCTACGGTTTCTTCACCGGACTTTCCCACATAGTATTCCCTTTCCGTTCCGGCGTTCTCGGCCTCAAAGGAATTGGCCTCATGCAGCACGATCTTCCGGGAGCTTTCCGCTTTTTGCAGCTGCTGCTCCGCGATCTTGTCCTTGGTCAAAAGGTTGGTTCCGGCCAAAGCGGCGGAAACGACCAGGCAGATCACCGTAAGGATCAATGTCGGAGCCAAAATGCTTTTCAGATCAAGCTTCACCCGGCTCACCCCCTTTTTTCTTTCTTAGCTTTCCGAAGGGGCGGGGCTTCGTGGCCCGCTCTATCAGGGGCGTGAGGATGTTCATCAACACGATGGAATAGGAAACGCCCTCCGGCAGAGAGCCGAATTCCCGAATGATCATAGTGAGAACGCCGCAGCCGATGGCGAATATCACCCGGCCCTTAAAATACAGGGGGCTGGTGGTGTAATCGGTAGCCATAAAGAACGCGCCCAGCATCAGGCCGCCGGAGAGAAGATCCACCATGGGGTTCCTGCCGAGCAGGGCGGAAAGAGCCGCCGCCGTGGCAAGATATGTAACGGGGATCACGGGGCTGATGACCTTCCGCAGGATCAGATAGACGCCGCCTATCAGGATGGCAAGGGCCGAGGTCTCTCCCAGGCAGCCGCCGTGAGCGCCCAGGAAAAGATGGAGGAGGTCGGGGCAGCCCTCGCCGCCGTTCTGCCAGAAGGAAACAAGGGGAGTGGCGGTAGTCACCGCGTCAGCTCCGGCGGCATAGTCAAAGACCGCCGTCCAGTGGGTCATTCTGGCTGGGAAGGAGTTCATCAGAACGATGCGGGCGGTCAGGGCAGGATTGACAAAGTTCTGGCCGATGCCGCCGAACATCTGCTTGACCACCACGATGGCCACCACGCCGCCGAACACCACGATCAGCGGATGGATGGTGGAGGGAAGGTTCAATGCCAGCAGAATTCCCGTGACAACGCAGGAAAGGTCTCCCACGGTCTGGGAACGCTTCATGATTTTTCGGGAAAGATATTCGCTCAATACACAGGCGGCAATGGAGGTGAGGATCACCGCCGCGGCCCGGAAGCCGAAAAAGATGACGGAGGCGATCATGGCGGGGGTAAGGCCGATGATCACATCCAGCATGATCCGCTGGGTGCTGTCCTTCCCGTGGAAGTGAGGTGAGGAGGAAACAAAGAGCTTATCCATTTTTCTTTTGCCCCGCTTTCCTGATGTAATTTTTTCCCAGCCGAATGGCCTGCACCAGCCTGCGGCCGGCAGGGCAGGAGAAGGCGCAGCAGCCGCATTCCATACAGGTCATGATATCCAGCTCGGAAAGGGCGGGAAGGTCCTTCTTCTCCACCGCCTTTTCCAGCTTCGTGGGCGCAAGCCCCATGGGGCAGGCGGCAACGCATTTGCCGCAGCGGATACAGGCGGTGGGCTTCATGGAAGCCGCTTCCTTTTCGTCAAAGGCCAGAATGGCGTTGTTCTGCTTCAGAATGGGCATTTCGTCGGAATCGAGGGCGATCCCCATCATGGGGCCGCCCATCAGGAGCTTTTTGGGCTCCGCCTGATATCCGCCGCAGAATTCGATGATATCGCGAATGGGTGTGCCGATGGGCACGATCACATTTTTCGGTTCCCGAATGGCGGAACCGTCTATCGTGACCCTTTTTTTCGTAAGGGGCATGCCGGTGCGCATATAGCTTGCAAGAAAGGAAACAGTGGCAATGTTCATGACGATGCAGCCTACGTCGGCAGGCAGTCCTCCCGGCGGCACACGGCGGCCGGTACAGGCGCGGACCAGGACCTTTTCGGCCCCCTGGGGGTAACGGCTGGGCAGGGGGAAGACCCGCACCTCGTCCTCCGGATCCATTTCCGGGTTATCCGCGATCTCCCGCAGCTTTTCGATGACGTCGGGCTTATTGTCCTCCACGGCCACAAAGACCCGGTGAACATTCAGGATCTCCTTGATCTTATAGATGCCGTCCAGCACGTTTTTGCCGTTTTCCAGGGCTTCGCGGTGGTCGGAGGTCACATAGGGCTCGCATTCCGCCGCGTTTACGATAAGGGTGTCCACGCTTTTTCCTTCCGGCACATTCAGCTTCATGTGGGAAGGAAAGCCCGCGCCGCCGAGCCCTACAAGGCCCGCGGCGCGGGCGGCCATGGTAAGCTCGTTTTTATCGCGGATGGCCGCGGGGGGATAGATGGAGGGGTCCTGTTCCATCAGGCCGTCGGAATCGATGACCACCGCCTTTGTCATCTGCCCGCCGGGCAGCATAAAATCACAGATCTCCGCCACTGTGCCGGAGACCGAGGCGTGGATGGGGGCGGAAACGGCAGCGTCGCTGCTGCCGATGATCTGCCCGATCTTTACGGCGTCGCCCTTTTGTACAACGGGCGTGCAGGGTGCGCCGATATGCTGGTGCATCGGCAGGATCACTCTTTTGGGAGGCGGCATGACAGCCGATTCCGCAGCCCATGTGTTCTTATGGTGCGGAACGGCCGCGCCTCCGCGGTTACGGAAGGGATGCTTGGGAAATTCCAGACCCATATCGCTTATATTCTCCTTTTCTTCCTGAATGCTTTCTATTTTACAGGGAAACTGCCGCGGTTGCAACAGGATTTCCGGAAAATCAGGTTTTTATCAGCAGGAACAGGCCGCACTTCTTTCCGGAGACAAGAATGCGGTATTCCTGCCGCAGCGCGAAGCAGGGGAGCGCTTCCGCGGCGCTTTTGAATTCGTCCTTTCCGGCTGTGAGAAGGGAAAGCCTGCCGCCGAGCTTCAGCACTTTGGCCAGCTGCTCCAAAACAAGGCGATAGAAAAGGGAAAGCTCCATGCCCACGCCTTCATACAGGCCCCAGGGCGGGTCGGTGATGACAGCGTCCACGCTTTCCGGCGGAACAGCCTCGGAAAGCCTGAGAGCGTCCTGCACGGCCGCTGTGACCTCCGGCTTTTTCGGAAGCTTCTTTTCCGTTTCACGCACCATTTCAGGGCTTTTATCGAAAGCGTAAATCTGTGTAAAGGGAAATCGCTTGCATCGCTGCAATGGAATGGCGCCGTGGCCGCTGAAGGGATCCATAACGGTGTCGGAGTGGGACGGGGACGTGAGCCAGCACATGATGAAGGCCAACTCCGGGTGAAGCTCTCCCGGCTGCAGAAGCTTGTCATAGGCCGTGTGGCGGGAAAGACGCTTCAGAAAACGGCAGCAGCCTTCACTGCGGCAGAGCACCCAGAATTCCGCGTCGGGGCGGCTTCGGTCCACACGCATCCCGGTGACCCGGGAGATCTGCTTTTCCAGGGGCGACCGCAAGGAGTTCTCCACGGAGACCAGCCGGTTCTGCAGAGAGATCACCAACCGGAAGCTGCGGTATTTTGAAGAATTGTTTTTGGCGCTGTTCCAATCCGCGCCGGCAATTGGCAGACTGCGCAGGTAGCTTTTCAGGGCGGCCTCATCAGACCCGGTATCTTCGCTGTGAAGCACCAGAAAAAGGTTATTGAAGCAAAAAAGATTCAGATCGCTGTAGGCGGTATCGGTCTCAAACTCCACCGCGCCGTCCAGAAGCTGGAGAACGGACACGTTTTTCAGCCTGCTGTGAAGGATTTCCTCCACTATTTTTTCCACGCCGGAAAGAAAGGTCCCGAAATAGCGGTTCAAGCTTTTCCCTCCTTCTGCGAAAAATGCGTTTCTGTGTTTTGCCGGTACGAAACGGCCGATGAAAATATTATATCCCGTGAAAGGACAAAAGGCAAGGCGGGAAAGTACGGAAAAAGCTTGAAGCGGATACTCTCAAAACAGGGGTTGGATTATGGCAGAAACTGTGATATACTGATATCAGTTATCAGTTATTAGTTGTTAGAAGCTGGTTGTTAGAAAAGGGCGCGTGGAGAGGGAAGAGCGAAAAAGTTGAAAGTTACTCCGGGAGAGTGAAAAGAATGGAAAAGGGAAATATGGTGATCGCCCAGTCCGGCGGGCCTACGGTGGCGATAAACGCTTCGCTGTCCGGCGCGCTGAAGCGCGCGATGAAGTTTTCGGAGATCGGTGAGATCTACGGCGCCAGAAACGGCATTGAAGGCCTTTTGCAGGAAAAACTGGTGCCGCTCAGGCCGTTGCTGCGCTGTGAAGAGGATTTTATCAGCCTGAAGGAAACGCCGGCCATGGTGCTGGGCTCCTGCAGAAAGCGGCTGGCTTCCCAGCCGGACGGGGAATACGAGACCATCCGAGACATTTTCCATAAATACAATGTGAAGTATTTCTTCTACATCGGCGGGAATGATTCCATGGACGCTGTGGCAAAGCTTTCCGCCTATTTTGAAGCGCTTTCCGAGGATATTCGGGTGGTTGGGATCCCCAAGACCATCGATAACGATCTGAACTGTACGGACCATACGCCGGGCTTTGGTTCTGCTGCAAGATACATTGCCACGTCTGTGGCGGAGGTAGCCTGCGACAGCGAGATATATTCTCCCCATTCCTTTACCTTGATGGAGATCATGGGGCGCAATGCCGGTTGGCTGACTGCCGCGTCGGCTTTGGCCCGCCGTCCCGGTTGTGCTGCCCCCCATATGATATGCATGCCCGAGGTTCCCTTTGACCGGGAGCGGTTTTTTGAGCGGGCAAGAGAGCTTCAAAAAAAGTACCCACATCTGCTGATCGCCGTTTCCGAGGGGATCCGCTATGCCGACGGCTCCTATGTGGCTGCCAAAAGCCAGACAGACGCCTTCGGGAACCGTCAGCTTTCCGGCGCCGCCCACACGCTGGGCGAAATGCTGAAGGAGGAATTTGGCTATAAGGTGCGCTCCATTGAAATGAACGTGCTTCAGCGGGCGGCGGCTCACCTTCACTCCCAGACGGATATCGACGAGGCCTGCCGGATCGGAGCCGAGGCGGTTTCCATGGCCGTGGCGGGAAAAACCGGAGTGATGGCCGTGTTTACCAGAGTTTCCAATCACCCTTATCTCGTTCGCTATGACAGCGCGGATATTCGAGAGATCGCAAATGTGGAGCGGAGAGTTCCCGTGGAGTGGATCGACGCGGAACGCATGGATATCAGGGAAGAGCTGATGGAATACCTTTACCCGCTGATCAGCAACCCTCTCGAGAAGGAGAGCGGGATCCCCATCTATTTCCGACTGGATCAATAATAAAGAAGCCGCGCCCCTGCCGGAACGCCCACCGGCAAAGGCGCTTTTCCTTTCCCGGAAAATATATTGTGTTTTCCGAGGCTCCATGGTATGATGACAAAAAAGAAAGGCGGGGATCAAATGAAGCTGGATCTGGCAACTTACAGAGACAAGGTGATGGGCTGCTGGGCGGGAAAGAACATCGGCGGGGTTTTGGGAGCGCCCTTTGAGGGAAAACGGGGATTCCATGAAATTTCCTTCTACACCCAGGACCTTTCCATGGGCCCGCCGCCCAATGACGATCTGGATCTGCAGATCGTGTGGCTTGCGGCGGTGGAACGGTACGGCAGGAACGTGAACGCCTCCATCCTCGGCGAATACTGGCTTTCCTATGTGATCCCGAACTGGGTGGAATACGGCACCGGTAAAGCAAATCTGCGGGCGGGTCTGCAGCCGCCTTTGAGCGGACTGGTGGACAACACCTATAAAGACAGCTGCGGCTGCTTTATCCGGTCGGAGATCTGGGCCTGCCTGGCTCCCGGAAATCTGGAGCTGGCCGCCCGGTACGCCTATGAAGACGCCATCGTGGACCACGAAGGCGAGGGCATGTACGGAGAGATCTTCTTTGCGGCCCTGCAGAGCGCCGCGTTTGTGGAAAATGACAAGCGCAGGCTCATTGAGATCGGACTTTCCTACATTCCCGAAAATTGCAAGACCGCCCAGGCGATCAGAAAGGCCATGGAATGCTATGACAGCCGTGTGGAGTTCCGGGAAGCGCGCAAACAGATCCACAATACCGCCCCCGGCACCTTCGGGGTACAGAGCGTGACCCTTCATGAGATCCCGAAAGAAGGAAACGAGGGCATGGAAACCGGCGCCCCCGGCTTTGACGCGCCGGAAAACGTGGCCTTTACGATAGCGGGTTGGCTGTACGGGGAAGACGATTTCGGAAAAAGCCTCTGTCTGGCGGTTGCCTGCGGGGAAGACACGGACTGCACCTGCGCCACGCTCGGCGCGATCTTGGGGATCATTTCCGGAGCTTCCGGGCTTCCGGAGAAATGGACCTCTCCGCTGAACGACAAGATCGCTACCCTCTGCATTGATAAAACCAGCGGCGGGATCTGGACGCCGAATACGGTGACGGAATTGACAGACCGCGTCATGAAGGCCGTTCCGGGCTTTCTGGGCCAAGAGCTCTGCGATATCTTCGCGGAGGGCGGAATGACCATCGACTGCCGGGAAGGGGAAGCCCTTTTCTGCAGGAAAGAGGAAGATCAGCTTTACAGGATCAACGGAAACGGAAAGGATGAAGCTCTGCCGGTTCGGGAGCTTTGCGCTTTATCGCCCTATGTGGTGCGGTATTCCTTCCCTGCCTTTTCGCTGAGGATCGACTATGGGGATTCCGTGTTTTTCCGGGCAGGCGAAACCAGAAAGCTCTGTGTGACGGTGATAAACTCCCACACTATGCGGCAGCAGCAGTGGGCCAGGATCAGCATTTACACGCCGCCGGGGGTGGAGCCTGTAAACGGCAGGGGTTTCCTCTTGCCTCTCAATAACCTTTACGGCGCGAAGGCGGAGGCCGAGATCGAGCTTGACACCACCCTTTACGGCGAAAGCAAACTGGAATTCATTGTGGAGGTGTCTCTGGAGGGGCGCCATTCCTCCGGTGCCGTCAAGGTAACGCTGATGCGCGGGCAGTAAACAGAGCCCTCATGAAAATTGAGGCTGAAAAGAAACATTCCCGCCGGGCTTTGCCCGGCGGGAAAAGTTTTTATTTGTGGGGCCTGCGATCATTTCCGTGGTCCTGTCTGGATCTAATCGTGTATTTTCCGCCCGATGCACATCCGGACAAAATCCGGGTCAAAATGCTTGACTGCGGTACCGGTATAGCCCAGGTCCAGCGCGCTTATTTTTGCCATTTCCGCCTCGGAAAGGGTAAAGTCCCAAACAGCCAGGTTTTCTTCGATGCGTTCCTTATGGGTGGACTTCGGGATCACCACCACGCCCCGCTGCAGGTTCCAACGGAGCATGACCTGCCCGATGGATCTTTTGTGAGTCTCTGCAATGGCCTTCAGCGTCCCGTTCTCAAAGGGGGAATATCTTCCTCCGCCCAGGGGAGCCCAGGCTTCGGGGATGACCCCGTAATACTTCATGGTCTCAAGGGCATCGTTCTGGGCAAAGAAGGGGTGAAGCTCAACCTGGTTTACCATGGGCCTGATTTCCACCGTTTCGCAGAAATTGGTGAGAATGTTCGGGTAAAAGTTTGACACGCCGATGGATCTGAGCTTTCCTTCCCTGTATGCGTCTTCCATGGCTCTGTAGGCGCTGAAATAGTCGCCCATGGCCTGGTGGAGCAGGTACAGATCCAGATATTCCAGACCGGATTTTTCAATGGAAGCGTCTATGGCGGCTTTGGCCGTATCGTAATCTGCCATGTCCTGCACCCACATCTTTGAGGTGATAAAAAGCTCCTCACGGGTGCAGATGCCTTCCTTTACAGCTTCGCGCACCGCTTCTCCCACAGCGTCCTCGTTCGTATAGGAGGCGGCTGTGTCAATCAGCCGGTAGCCCGTCCTGATGGCGGTCAACACTGACTGGCGGCATTCCTCTTTGTCCCTTACCTGAAAGACCCCGAAGCCCTCCTGGGGCATTTTCAGGCCGTTAGCAAGCGTTACAAATTCCATATCGATTCCTCCTGATTCTGCCGCTCCCGAATCTTCGGAAGCGATCGTTTCTGAGTTTATGATAACTGCATTTTGCGGGAAAGAAAAGTTCCTTTTGGTTTTTCAGTATGTACGGGAAAGGCCATAGCCCGCACCTGGCTGCTGTAACAGAAAAGGAGCCGGGCCGTCAGGAGAGCAATTTGGAAAGCAGGTTGGAATTTTTGTTTACATAATTTTTCAGTGTCAGGTATGCGCTGTGCAGGAAGAAAAGCTCCTCCTGAGAAGGGGGCGTGCTTCCAAAGCGCAGGCGGCTCATGATCTGCCCCACTCTTTCCCAGTTCGGAAAGGCCTGCTCATTGAGCCTGAGACCGGCCCGTTTCCAGAAGCTTAAAAATGTTTCTCCGCTTTGGGGTTCCAGCTTCAAAAGCCGCAGAAGCCTTGTGATCCCCAGGTAGTAATGGTTGGCGGCGTCTTCGGGAAGAGGATACTTTTTGTTTACATAATTTTCACTGTACCGGCGGTGGCGCACCAGTTTCCCGCCGGTCACCGCTCCCGCGGTGGCCAGAAGCAGCACCGCGCACAGGCCCAAAATGAGCCGCAGCCCTGGGCCCCCTCCGGAGGCGGGAACATCCTGGAGCTGGAGGGAAGAAGGCGGGGAGGTGGGAGCAGGGGAAGGATTGGGGACAGGCGCCGTGCTGCCGCCGGAGCCTTCCCCGCCGGCATTCTGTTCCAGCGTGTTCTGGTTGATGGAGTCCAGCGGGATCCAGCCGATGTTTGCGAGATAGATCTCCGTCCAGGCGTGAGCAGTGGCTCTTGAGGCTTCATAATGATCCCCGTTTCTTACCATGGCAAAGCCGGTGACGTAACGGGCGGGAATGCCGGAGGCCCGGCACAGCACGGTAAGGGCGCTGGCGTAATAGGTACAGTAGCCCCGGCGGGTCTCCAAAAACTCGTCCACAAAATCCCTGTTGGGGTCAGTGGGGCCGGGAGTGGTGGTATATTCGCAGTTTTCGGAAAGGTATTCCCGAAGGGCGACCGCTTTTTGATAGGGGCTGGAAATCCCCGTTGTGACAGAGTCCGCCAGCTCAGCAACGGAAGCCGGCAGGGGATCGGGAAGCTGCAGGCAGTATTTCGCGGCGTTTTCGTAGTTCGGATCTTCGCCCGCGTTTTCCGTCACCGCCGTTTCCAGATAGAGCATATTCCTGTCAAAATCCCGGGCGCGGTAATTCCAGACAGAGGCGTCTACCGTGTAGGTCCTCCGGCCCTTCTGGTCCTGAGCCCAGTAGACCTCGCCCTGGGAATCAAAGTACAGATCTCCGGAGCGGTTTTCCACGCTTACGGAGCGTGTGCGGTAAGGAAGAAAGGCAGAACGGGAGGGCCAATAGCTGTAAAGTACTGTTTTAACGTCCCTTGTAAGGTCCTTCATCAGGGGAACGCTTACAGGCGCGGGGAGATCAAGCCCCATGGCTTCCTGCCTGCGTCCGCCCCACAAAATGCTGCTCCAGCGGAAATTGCCGGGATTTTCTTCGGGGTCATCTGTCCAGCTGCTTCCGGTATAATGATCCAGCACCTGGCCGCGAAGAAGGAGATCCTCTTTACAGGTAAAAAGCGTTTCACCGTCCGGTATGAAGTCGCCGCCCAAACGGTCAGATTGAGGCTGAAGACCCATGCTGCGCATGGAAGTGATGGGAAGCCGGGGAAGGTCTCCCCAATGAAATTCCCAGAAGTCCTGAATATCCTGTACGCCGTGTCGGAGAGCCGGAGAAAACCATTCCCCGTCGGATTTCGGGCCCAATAAGAGACAAAGCCCGATCAGGGGAACGAGAAGCAGCAGCGCCAGGGCCTGAGAACGGAGGCGCCCCGCGTCCTTCTGGCTTTTCCGCGGCAGGAACAGAATGTTTCCCGCGCAGAGCAGCAGAAACGGAGTGATCCAGGTCTCCTGTTGGAATATGGCCGCATAGCCCAGCGCGGCAGCGGAAATCGCCGCCACAAGAAACAGTGACGGAAGCTTTCGCATGAGAAGCCAGAAGATCAGGGCCACCGGCAGAACGACAGCAAGTGTGATGGGAAGGGGAAGCGCCTTTTCATCGCTTGCCGCGTCGGCGACGGTCTGGCGGATATATTCCGGTATCCCTTCCGAAAGCTCCGTCCATCTTCCCAAAAGTGCTGCCGCAAGGAGAATGAGCAGCGCCGCCGCAAGCAGGATGACCGGAATGATCCACGGCCTCTTTTCCCCTGAGGCAAACAGAAGAAGGGAGATCGCCGCAGCCAGAAAAAGGGTGAAAAAGCTGAAGGTCATTTCCAAAGCCGGCAGCAGCACCGCGGCAGTTCCAAGAGAGAGCAGGGCGGCGCAGAGAAAGTCTGTCAGGAGCAGGGCAAAGCCTTCGCGCTTCACGGTACCGCCGCCTTTCGGGATAGAAATTCAGACAGCTCCGTCCCGTTCAGGGATATGGCCTTCCCATGTGGAAGCTTCTGATCCAGCGGCTCGGCTACCCAGTAAAGAGCGGGAACGCCCGTTTCCTTCAGCACGGCTTCCACGTCGATCTCCTCTTTTCCGCCCAGTACATAAACCGAATGGTAATTCTTGCTTTGAAGGCTTGTTTTCAACTGTTCTCCACAGCCTTCTTCGCCGTGGAAAGGCAAAACCGCCAGCCATTGCCGGAGCGAAGTGAGCTCTGCAAGGGAGTTCGCGGGTGCGGGCGCTGTTTTGGAAGAACTTCCGGAGCGCAGCTCCACAGTGTCCCCACGGCTCAGATGCTCGGAAAGCAGCGTGGCCGCACATTCGCAAAGGCGGTCGGCAGAGATTTCTGAAACAGTCTGGCAGTCGAGAAAAATGAGACAGACCTTTCCCGCGAGATCCTGATAGCGGCGCTTTACGAGCGTTTGGGTCTTTGCGGAGGCTTTCCAGTGGATCCTGGAAAGCGGGTCGCCGGGCTGCCAGTTTACAAGCTCTGAAAATTCTTCCCTGCCGGAGACCGCCGCGCCGCGGGACGACGAAAGAGCCCCGTCTTCCTCTTCGGGAAGGGAAACTTCCAGAACACGGGGAAGCACCAGCAGATTTTTTAGGCGGTAATAGGGCAAAAGCCTGAGGTCAAAGCGGATGGGCAGTAAGCCGAAAATGTCCTGGACCTCCAGCTTTGTCATGCCTATCTTGAATTCTCCGCGAAGCGGCAGGGAAAATTCCAGATCGAAGGCACAGTTTTCCTTCGGCGCGAGCGCGATCTCCAGGACCTTGTCCTCTTCCCGACTGGGAGCCTCCACATGCACGCGCATATGGGTAAATGGGAAGGGCTTATCGTTATAGATCCCGATGTGAAGGAGGATGCTTCCTCCTTTTTCGGCCTGTTCCGCGCTGAGTGTCTGGACATAGGAAAAGGAAAAGAAGGTCCATAGATCCATGCCGAAGGAAGTCAGCAGAAGCAGTGTCTGCAGGGTGAATAAAAGCCAGCAGAACCGGGCCCCGCTGTACAGGCCGTAGCCCAGGGAGCATACAAGCAGGATCCAGTACAGGATGCGGTAAGCCTTCATATCAATCGCCATGCGATACAGGATTCGCGCAAAGAGCCATGAAAGCACGGCTTTTTATGCCCGGTATCGTTTCCTTCCTTTTTATTTTTCACTGGTTTACCCCCGGTACCCGAAGATGCTGTATGATATCCCGCAGGACCCGTTCCGGGGTCTGCTGCTTGAATATGGCCTGGGAATGAAGCTTTATTCTGTGTATCAGCACCGGGCCGGCAAGCCTTTGAACGTCGTCGGGCTCCACATAATTCCGGCCCTGGAGCAGGGCGTAGGCTCTGGCTGCCGTGATAAGGGCCAGAGAGCCTCTTGGGCTTACGCCAAGCTCCACCTGCTCGTGGCGGCGGGTGGCCTGGGCGATGTCGATTACATAGTCAATGATGGGGTCTGCGCAGCGCACCCCGGCATATTCTTCATAGACCGTCTGGAGCTCCTGCGCGGTAACAACGGGAGACACCTCAAAAGCTTCTCCCCGCTCCATTTTCCGGGATATGATCCTCCTCTCACCGGCTCTGTCGGGATAGCCCAGGGAGATCTGCATCAGGAAGCGGTCAAGCTGGGCTTCCGGCAGGGGGAAGGTCCCGGCAAGTCCCACCGGGTTTTGGGTGGCGAGAACAAGAAAAGGGGTGGGAAGGGGAAAGGTTTCGCCGTCTATCGTTATCTGGCGCTCCTGCATGGCCTCCAAAAGGCTGGACTGCGTTTTCGGGCCGGTACGGTTGATCTCATCGGCCAGCACGATCTGATGCATGATCCCGCCCATGCGCACTTCCTTTTCCCCGGTCACGGGGTTGATGATGGTATATCCGGTAACGTCGGCAGGGGTGACGTCAGGAGTGAACTGAAGCCTTCCGAAGGAACAGTTCAGCGATTTTGCCAGAGCGGTGGCAAGAGTGGTTTTTCCCAGGCCGGGAAGGTCTTCGATCAGCACGTGGCCCCGGCAGACAAGGGCAGTCAGAACAAGATCGACAGTTTCGCTTTTTCCCACGAATGCGGTTTCGATATTATCGCGTATTTTCTTGAGGATTTCAGACGACTGTTCCATATACAGCCTCCTTGAAAAATAATTGGATTTCGATGCCGATATCTTTTGTTGATCATATTGTAGAGAATTTCCAGGCCCTTTTCAATGCTTCCGCTGCAAATTTTACAATCCTGGCATACCGGGCATGGGGGAGCTCTTCAAGGCCACTGTTCCGGTGCTGACAGCGATAAAACCGCCGGCCGGAAAGAATACGTTCGATGAGAGCATCCTTTCTTTGCTTTTTCGGATGATCTCAGTATAAACAAATCGAGACTTCTGAAGAAGTCTCGATTTGTTTATACCTTATTACCCTGAGGTTATACCTTCTTCGCGCTCTGGATAGCCTTCAGGAACTTTTCCACCTGTTTGGAGGGCTGGGGTGAGTGGAGCAGACCGTAGGGAACGGTGTGATGCCAGTCTACCGGGATCGCCTTTAACAGCGGATGTACGTTGGCCCACATGGGAATGGCCAAAAGGATATCGTTGCTGTTTTCGCAGCGGTTAAACACATCCACATTGTAAAAATCAAAATCGATAATATTTATTTCGGGATGATGCTCCCACAGGTCGTCGCGGAGCTCATCCACATATTTGCTCCAGTCACGGTGCATCATAAGAAGGTTTTTTCTGTGAAGATCCTCAGCCGTCAGGCTGTTTTTCTGCGCCAGCGGGTGATGGATGGATACGGCGCAGCACAGAGGCTCTCTGGAAAGCTCAAATCCGGCGCAGCTTCGGAGGCTTAAAAGAGTTTCATCGAACATTCCGGCTACCACGTCTATTTCCTCGCCCAGGTTTCCAAGGATCTTTTTGGCGTTTTCAGGCGTGTTTTCAAAGGGGACGATCTGAAATTTGATCTCCGGGCACTGCGTATGGATCGCGGGCCAAAGCTCCACAAGGGCCTGGGCGGGCGTCATGGGAGAAGAACCGATCCGGATAATGCTGGCGTCGCCCTGCATGGCGTTTTTTGCCCGGCTGACAGAATCCCTGCAATACTGTATGATATATTTCGCGTCCTTGTAGAGGGAGACGCCTGCCTTGGTAAGCTGCAGGCCGCGATGGGTCCGTTCAAAAAGCTGCACGTCCAGGGAGCTTTCCAGCAGGTTTATCTGCTTTATGACCGCTGTGGGTGTGATGAACAGCTGCTCCGCCGCCCTGTTGAAGCTTCCGGAATCCGCTGCCTGAAGGAATGTTTCCAGTTGAGGATTATACATAAGCGTTTACCTGAGAATCTTCAATACACCAGTGCCGTAAAGGAGAACTGCACCAGCTTCCAGCCGTTTTCCGTATGGGTGTAGACTTCGGTAACGGCAAAATGGTGGGTGGTGGGCTTGCCGCCTAAAAGCAGGCCGTAGTCGCAGTCGGTAACAACGATTCCGGCATCGCCGTAAACAGCGGGGGTTTGGCTGTGAAGAGCGATCTCTGTGGGCTGGAAGATCTTATCGGTGAAGCACTTCATTTCCTCTTCCAGCCCGCAGGTCACGCCAATGTGAACAAAGCAGCAATCGGGATGGGCGATCTCTTTCATCGCGGCGATATCGGATTTCTCCATTGCCTTCCAGAACCGTTTTGAAACTTCGACCGGGTTTTCCATAACAAGTTCTCTCCTTTTCCATAATGGTTGCCGACCCTATTATACATGCCCTTTTGCCGGTTTGTAAATGGACTGATACCCTTTTGGTTTCAGCCCGGGAAAGATTTCACAAAACAAACCTGCGGGAAGTCGCGCGGGCTCGTAAGACGGTGGGGTAAAGCGTTACGATTAAGCCTTCTGAAACCCGCCTGCTCCAAGGCTTTTCAGATACTCTCTGTGAGAGATCAAGATTTATCAGCCCTCTTTCTGTCTAAAAATAATTCTCAAAGGCCGTCTATTGACTGTTTGATGATTCCGAGTATAATAAATCGTATGATGTAAAACAAGCGATTTAGAAAGAGGAAGCTAAGATATGCCGCCAAAAGCAAAATTTACAAAAGAGGAAATTACCAAAACCGCATTAGATATTGTTAAAACAGATGGATTTGAAGCCTTAACTTCCAGAGAACTGGGAACACGCCTCGGCAGCTCAGCAAGACCGATTTTTACCGTATTCAAAAGCATGGAAGAAGTCCAGCAATCTGTGATTCGATCTGCCAAAATGCTGTATAGAGAATATGTCAGGAAAGGTTTCACAGAAGAGCATCCCTTTAAAGGGGTGGGAACACAATACATCCTTTTTTCTATCAATGAGCCAAGGCTTTTCCAGCTTCTGTTTATGACAGAACAAGCACAAATGCCTGATTTATCGGGTGTGCTTCCAATGATAGAGGAAAGTTATGAGCAAATTCTGTTGTCAATTCAAGAGGATTACAGAATTAGCGAGCAGTTGGCTGAAAAGTTGTATCATCACCTTTGGATTTATACGCACGGTATTGCAACGCTTTGTGCCACCAAAATGTGCCGATTTACTGGTGATGAAATCAGCTCGATGGTTACAGAGGTATTTACAAGCCTTTTGAAAAATATAAGGGGGGGAAGAAATGATGATCAAGGTTCAGGACATCATAAAATCATACGGCAGCAAGGAAAGCCGGTTCCGGGTATTACAGGGGATCAGTCTTGAAATAAAAGATGGAGATTTTGCAGTGATACTTGGTGCGTCGGGTTCTGGAAAGTCTACT
>CAZNZS010000023.1:6612-30881 GCA_964577585.1 uncultured Acutalibacter sp. | reverse complement strand
GTCTTCGCCGTTGTGACCGTGGGGATCGTAAGCCAGCCGGAAACAGCGCTTCGAAGATAGGCCAGCGGGTAATTATAGGTCGTTGTGGACATACAGCACCATGGACCGACAGGGTGGCAGCCGCTGCCGCCGCCAACATACAGGTCGGGGTAACTCCGGGTATGCAGAAACTCATGACTTGCCACAGAAGCGCCAAGGGCCAGGTCGTATTCGGAAAGCACAATGTAATTTCCAATGCGCATACCGTTCACAGTTTCGGTTCCGAAATAGCGTGACTGGTGGCTGTCTATGGGAGCCTTCCCTTCGCTGTCGGAAGGAACCACCAGCGTCAAATTGTCAATCTCTCCGTCCTGCTCCAGATCAGGATCGCCACAGCCGGGCAGGTCCTTCTGCAGATCGTTCAGGATATCCCGGAGGATGGAGGTCCCGAAATTTTTCATGCCCTGATTCACGTAGTAGCTCTCTGCGTGAGGAAGCCGGTAGGTCTGAAGCACCGCACCGGTTTCCTCATATTGGGGAAAAAGGTTCAAAACCTGAAGCCGGCCGCAGGAAACGGCGGAGATATAGTTTTTCATGCTGCGGGGATAGTCGCCGTTAAAGCTGTCCACCATAGAGGAAGGCTTCTTGCTGATACAGCTGTATTCGGAGTGCCCCGTATGGACCGTATCGGCAAAATCCACCACAATCACTACGTTGGCCGTTTGATCGGCAGCGGTATTCGCGGCCTGCGCCTCAGTGGGCAGATCTCCGAACAAACTCACCGCCAAACAGAAAGAAAACAAGGAAGAAATCAATTTTTTCAAAATCATATAACCGGCCTCCCGTATGATATCCAACAGCCAAAACCCAATCTGTAACGTCCGGCAGCAAGTCAATCACTAATATCTTTTCTCAAGTACCTCACAACAACCGATTTCTAAAAACCGAGATCCTTCGGCAAGAAGCAAAGCTTGTTCCCTCAGGATGACAGATGGACGCCCGGCAAAGACAGACAAAAAGCCATGCTGTCTGCCGGCAAGTCTTTCATGCCCTTTTCTAACATCTAGCATCTAGCATCTAACATCTAGATTCCCAGCGCCGCTTTCGCGAGTTCATCCGCCCTTTCGTTCCACCGGTCACCGGAATGGCCCTTTACCTTGACAAAGCTGAGCTTGATCCGCTGCCGGGCCTTTTGGCAGAAGGCTGCGTAAGCCTGAGTCCCAGGCTTATTTGCCTTCCATTCTCCGGTGGCCCATTTCGCCACGCCCGCATAGTCGTGGTAGATCTCCACCTCTGAAAGGCCAAGCTCCGCGCAGCGGCGTATCACTGTGACCGCCCCCATGATCTCCCCCGCCACATTGTGCATCTCAGCCAGGTCTTCCCTATGAAACCTGCGGGAGATTTCTTCCTTCTTTCCGTCATAAAAAAGCACGGCGCCACAGGAAAACTCACCGGTGGAAGCAAGGTAGCTTCCGTCCACATAGGCTATGGCGGAGGCCTCATCCTTGGGAACAGGAATGTCCTCCTGCCCTCCCTGTTCTGCGGAAATCTCTTCTCCCTCCAAAAAGGCTCTGGCTTCCTCCATGGTGGAAAAGCCCTTATAGCGCGCGCCGGAAACGCCGTCTACCTGAGACCTGCACTCTTCCCAGGTAAAATAGATCCCGTTAACGCCGTCTTTTCCGCTTTTTACCGCATAAATCTTTTTTGCCATATCATTACCGCTCTGTTTTTTCAAATATAATTTATAGTATGCCGCCGGGCAAAGCTTCTTTTACCGACTTTGATTATACCTTTATTGACTCCGAAAGGCAATAGCCCTCCTGCTTCAAAATTGGTTTGCCGTTTTCAAATTATCCGCTTTCAAAAACACTTGACTTTTTTCAGGCTTTCGGCATATAGTGACATAATACAGCAAAGCTTTTCAGAAAAGAGGGATCCGGTATGCTGAAAAAAGCCGTTTGTCTTTTCCTTGCTTTTTCGCTGATCTTATTCCCACTGTACGGCTGCGGCCAACAGGCCGCTGTTTCCTCCGCTTCCGGGGAGTCGGCGCTTCTCTCGTCAGAACCGGCTTCCTCAGCCTCCACACTCTCCGAAGAGAGTACCCCTGAACCGGAAAGCTCTTCCGGAACAGCTTCGGAGGAAAGCACCGGACAGTCGGAAGCTGAGGAAGACCTCTCCGAGCTTGCCGCCGTAAAAACACTGGGGCCTGCTACGCTCTACGCTTCCCCTTCGCCGGATTCTCCTGTTTCCCAGGTGGAGGCCGGAGTTTTGATGACGGCGGACGTGACCGGCGACCCACTGTGGTATTCCGTCATTCTGGAGGACGGGACCGAAGGGTATCTCTACGGGGAGCTTCTGGGTACCATACAGGAAGATGGCAGCGTAAAGCAGAGCCTGTTTGAAGACAGCTTCCACCATACCCTTGAAATTCTGCAGGCCATGCTTCCGGACGGAAAATATTGGAACCACATGGGGCTTGAACTTCCCTGGGGAAAGGAAACGCCTTTTCTCTACACAGACACCCCCTGCGATCATGCTCGGTATGGCGAAGAATACTGTAATTTTTACAACGGCGTCACCGCTCAGATCTTCCCGCAGGACACACTGAACCAGTGCCTGGGCTTTTCCAGCCTGGTAAGCGACCGCATATTCGGAGAAAACGCCCCGATTCATTCTTACGGCGATCTTTCCCAGCTCCGTGTGGGAGATCACATTCGAATGAGGGAGTATGACCACTCCTTTATCGTTACAGAAATCACGGAAAGTCACGTTTCTGTGGCGGAGGTGAACCGGGATTATCAGCATTGCCTGATATCCTGGAACAAGCAGCTGACCACCGCTGAATTTCAGAGCTACGCCTGGGATTACGCCTGCTATTCCCGATACCCCCTTCGCAAAAACGGCAGCGGAGGCTTTGAAAACTGGTAAGAGACTCGAGGGGCGTTCAGGGAACGCCCCTGTTTTTGTACTCTGCAAGATCCGATAACCGTTCATAAATCGCACTTTTCTTCCATCAAAGTCCCAAAGCAGAACCGTCCTTCCCGAAAAATGTAAATTTTTCAAAATATAGTTGCTATGTTGTGGGAATTGCGGTATAATGATACCGTATATTGAGGAGTTCGCGCAAAGGAGCAGTTTTGCCATGACAAATAAAAACAGAAAAAAGCCTCTGATAATCGCGCCGATCGTCTTGGGCGCGCTGGCAGTGATCGCCTTGGGCATCTGGTTCTTCTGGCTGAAGGACTATTTGGCGGCCGCCAACGCCTCGCCCGTTTACGTGAATCCCATTTCTTCCATCGTGGGACTCAATATGGACTCCAACCCCAGATATTCCGGTCTGGTGGAACCTCAGGAAACCTATAAGATCAACAAAGATGAAAGCAAAACTGTCGCGGAGGTTTTTGTCCAGGAGGGCGATGAGGTCCATGTCGGCGATGTTCTTTTCCGCTATGACACAGAAGAAATGCAGTTTGCCCTTGACCAGGCAGAGCTCGATCTGGAAGGCATCGCAAATTTGATTACGACCTATAACAGCCAGCTCAAGACCCTGAATGACGAAAAAAAGAAAGCAAGTAAGGATGAACAGTATTCTTATACCGTACAGATCCAGTCAGTCCAGTTTGACATAAAGAACCAGGAGAATGAAAGCAGCAAGAAAAGAGCTGAGATTGAAAAGCTTCGAGAGTCCCTTACAAACGCCGACGTCTATTCCGAGTACGATGGCGTGGTAAAAGAGGTCAATAACGGCAATAACCAGCAGGATTTTTCCTCTCAGTCCTCCGCGTTTATCAGCATCCTTTCTTCCGGCGAATTCCGGATAAAGGGATCGATCTCCGAACTTAATTTTAATTCCATTGCCGTAGGAATGCCCGTCATCGTTCACAGCCGTGTGGACCCCGAAATGACCTGGACCGGCATGGTGGATTCTATTGATCAGGAAAACAGCAATGACAATAATAACAACGGATATTTTTACTACGGTTACGATTCCGGCGATAAAAGCTCAAAATACAATTTCTATGTAACGCTGGATTCTCCCGACGGCCTGATTCTTGGGCAGCATGTTTACATTGAGCCCGATTCCGGGGAATCCTCTCAAAAATCAGGGCTTTGGCTGCCGGCCATGTACATCGACCATCTTGATGACAGCGGAAGCTTTGTATGGGCCCAGAACGAGAAGGAAAAGCTGGAAAAGCGCTTTGTAACACTTGGCGATTACGATTCCGAAACAGATACATACGAGATAAAGAGCGGGCTTACCCGTTCCGATCTTATCGCCTATCCGAACGAAAAGCTGATGCCGGGAATGCCCACCACTACCGACGCCTCCTATCAGGACGTTTCCGACGGCAGTGATCCCGGATATACCGGCGGAGATATGGATATTCCCCAAGCCCCCGAAGGCGGCGATATGCCCGCTGAAGATTCCTACAATCCCGAAGACAACACCATTCCCGAGAATGATTTTGTGATCCCCGCCGATGAAGGAGGGATCATTGAATGATACTTGAGCTGAAGGATATCTGCAAGACTTATTACCAGGGTAAAATGGAAGTGCCGGTGCTGAAGGACGTTTCCCTTTCTGTGGCAGAAGGTGAATACCTTGCCATTATGGGGCCCTCCGGCTCCGGCAAAACCACTTTGATGAACCTCATCGGCTGTCTGGATGTGCCAACCTCCGGCACTTATCTGCTGGAGGGCGAGGATCTTTCCGATCAAAGCGATGCCCAGCTTTCCAAGGTGCGCCTGCACAGCATCGGCTTCGTATTCCAAAGCTTTCATCTGCTTTCCAGGCAAACCGCCGTTGAAAATGTGGCGCTGCCTCTTTTGTATGCCGGCGTTCGCCGAAAAGAGCGCATCGAAAAGGCCAAGATCGCATTGGAGCGCGTGGGTCTTGGAGACCGTATAAGCTTCAAGCCCACTCAGCTTTCCGGCGGACAGTGCCAGAGGGTGGCTATTGCCCGCGCCATTGTAAATGACCCGAAAATTCTTCTGGCTGACGAACCCACCGGCGCTCTTGACAGCAGCTCCGGTGAACAGATCATGGAAGTCTTCAAGCGGCTGAACGATGAAGGTGTCACCGTTGTGATGATAACCCACGATCAGGACATTGCGGCCCATGCCAAAAGGATCGTGCATATCAGAGATGGGCGCGTCACAGAAGAACAGACAAGGCCCGCCTTGGTTCGGCCGCGCCCGGTTCAGGCTGCCGCCGCGCCTGTTTCCCAGGTGCCCGCATCGCAGGAAGAAGCTCCCCAGGAGCCTGCCTTCCAAAAGCCCGATGAAGTCAGCTCCGCGACCCATGAGGTCACCCCCATCGAGATCGAAGATCTGGTTTCTCTCATCGAATCGGAGAGCTCCCGGGCGGAAACCGGCTCCGCGGGATCATTCTCTGCGGACAAGCCGTCTGAGAAAATTTCCGCCAAATTGATCGACATTGCTCCGGAAACCCTGATCACTGTGGAAAGCAGCGCTCCCGAAGAGCAGCTCGCTCCCAAGAAGAAACGGACCTCCAAAAAGAAGACCGCGGAGGAAGCTGCCGTCTCCGAGAAAGCAGAAGATAAGCCGATCGACATCACGCCGGAAACCCCGATCACTGTGGAAAGCAGTGCTCCTGAAGAGCAGCCCGCTCCCAAGAAAAAGCGGGCCTCCAAAAAGAAAGCCGCGGAGGAAGCTGCCGTCTCCGAGAAAGCAGAAGATAAGCCGGTCGACATCACGCCGGAAACTCTGATCACCGTAGAAAACAGCGCTCCCAAGAAGAAGCGGACCTCCAAAAAGAAGGCTGCGGAGGAAGCCATAGCTCCTAAAGAAGCCGCGGCGCTCTCCGGAGCAGAGACGGAAGCAGAAGAAGCCGCCGTCACTCCGGAAGAGCAGCCTGTCCCAAAGAAAAAGCGGTCCTCCAAGAAGGAAGCTGCCGCCGTCAAGGCGGAAGAGCCTCAGGACACGCCCGATCCTGACCTTGCTTTGGCTGCGGAGATCTCCGCTCTGCTGGATAAAGACAAAAAGCAATGGAATCCCTATGCCTCCGGCGACGCCTTCCTCCAGGAAATGGGCATTGATCCTGAGATCCCCGAAGATCAGCGTCCTCCTGAACTGGTGACAAAGGACACAGAGGAAGAAGCCCCCGGCCAGCTTTCCTTTGACATTTGGAAGGAGCCGGGGCCCGATCATACGGCTGAAGAAACTGCGCCGGCCTCCGAAGAACACGCGCTCGAAGGGCATACACCCGAAGCTTCCGCTTCCGAAGAGCATGCGTCTGAAGAGGCCATGCCGGAAGAACCTGTTCCGGAAGCCGCCTCTTTTGATGAACCCGCTTTTGAAACGGAAGCCGTACAGGCAGCGGAACAGCCTGTTCCCGAAAAAGAACCCCAGCGTGAAAGCCGGCCCGGATTGGTGGAAGTCGATCTGTTCGATACCGCTTTTGACGCCTTCGATACCTATGAACCCCAGCCTGAAGTGTCTTCTCCTGAAGTGTCTTCTCCCGAAGAGCCTTCATCCGAAGAGCCCAGGGGTCAGTTTGGCACGCCTATGAGAACAGAGATCGATCTGGCTGCCGCTTTTACAAAGCAGGAAGAGCCTCTTCCCTGGGGCGCGCCTGCCGGAGAGCCTCAGCAGCCCAGGCTGATCGAAATTGAAGATTTGGGAATTTCCTCCCATGAAAAGGAGGATAACGTATGAGAAACGGCAGAAACAGAAAGCTTAGAAACAGGATCATCCTGATCTCCGTATTATCTGTGCTGGCGGTGGTTCTGGTTATCGGACTGTGGATGTATTCCCAGTATAAGAACGACAAGAAGACCGTGGAGGTGGTTTCCGTCTCTCAGATCGCGGACACCTATTTCGGCGACCAGGGAATGTCTTCCGGCATTATTTCCAGTGATGATATCCAGGAGCTTTATCCCACGGATCAGATCATCAGTGAGGTTTTTGTAAGCGAAGGCCAGCAGGTATCCATCGGCGACCCGCTTCTGCAGTATGACAGGACCCAGTTTGAGCTGGATCTGGAAAAGAAAGAGATCGCTGTTCTTCAGGCAGATTTGAACCTTACCACAGCGCAGAAGCAGCTCAGGAAGCTGCAGAACACAAAGCCCTATACCACCCCAAAGCCCACGCCTACGCCCAAGCCGGGCACTACGCCCAGACCGGGGACCTCCCCCACTCCGAAGCCCAGTACAGGACCCACTCCGGTCCCTCCGGCGGACGTTCCCGTCTACGGCATATTGAATCTGGACTCACGCCCCTATTCCGGCAGCGGCACCTCAGAAGATCCCTATCACTTCCTGTGCACCAGTGACTGCGCCATGACGCCGGAATTTCTGAAATGCCTTTTGGGCGTTGAAGCGGCCCCCACTCCCGTTCCGGGCGAAGAAACGGACGAAGATGATAAGCCCCTGATCTCCCCCTTTGCCGCAGTTTTTGAGGTGCGCAAGGAGGATTCCAACTACGGCGAGCTTATCTCTTCCTTCAAGCTGGACGGCTCCGACCTTTCCGCCAGCTTCCAGTTCTCAAATATCCTCAACAGCTATAACACGCTGGATTCCGTGGCAACCATATTTGAGGTGCCTGCCACGCCCTCTCCCGACAATTACAACGATATGAATTACACCTCTGCCCAGCTCAAGGAGCTTATTTCCGAAAAGCAGCAGGAGATCCGCAATCTGCAGCATACCAGAAAGCAGGCGGAGCTTGATCGGGACGTTGCAAAGCGCCAGCTTGACAATTCCACCGTTCTCAGCACTGTGGACGGCACAGTCAGATCCCTGGTGGATCTCGATACCGCCAGAGCAAACGGAGGGCCCATCATGGTGGTCTCCGGTGACAGCGTTTATTACGTTTCAGGCGCCATCAGCGAATCTCTTCTGGGCGTCGTGCAGATCGGCGACCAGGTCACCGTAAACGATTATATGTATGGCGGCAGTTATACTGCCGAGATCGTCAGCATTTCCGATTATCCTCTGGATAGCGATTCCAACCTCTACTATTACGGCAGCGGCAATCCCAACAGCTCCAGCTATGAGTTCACCGCCGTCATTAAGGATGCCGATAACCTTCAGACGGGCAGCTATGTTGACATCACTCTCTCCATTCAGGAAGATATCAGCACCGATGCGCTCCATATTCAGAATCCCTATATCAGGGAAGACGAGGGCGGCTCCTATGTGATGAAGGCCGGGCTTGACAACCGCCTGGTAAAACAGTATGTGCAGACCGGCCGCTCCCTCTACGGGTACGCTACAGAGATAAAATCGGGGCTTACCATAAACGATTATGTTGCTTTCCCCTACGGTCCTGACGTTGCGGAAGGCGTAAGGGTGGTCGTGGAAGGCTCCGGGGATGAGCCCCAGCACAGCGATGAAAATATCCCCGTGCTGGACGACACAGTAGACGGCGGTCCCGTCCTATCAGTACCGGAAGTAAACCCGGAGCAAAGCGGCTCTGAATTGGATGCTGATCCGGAGAACAACTCCTCCTATCCAACATTTCATGACGAAGAAGACGGCGAAGGGAGCGGCAGCTCCTACGCAGACACAGAAAGCGGGGTGGCCGTAGGATGATAGAAAATATACGCTTATCCTTTCAGGGGATCTGGTCCCATAAGATGCGGTCATTCCTTACCATGCTAGGCATCATCATCGGCATTGCCTCCATCATTTCCATCGTATCCACCATAAAAGGCACAAACGAGCAGATCAAGGAAAACCTGGTGGGCGCCGGAAACAACGTGGTGCATATCCAGCTTTATCGCCAGGATGCCACCGATTATGTGTACGAGCCGGGCAACGAGGGGATCCCGGACGGTATTCCCCAAATGTCCGATGAGGTCCTGGAATCCATAGAGGCCCTTCCCAACGTGGAAGCCGTTTCCGCTTACAACCGCCGCACAAGCTATTCCAATTCCTTCTATTTTGGGAACACAGAGCTTTCCGGGTGCGAGGTTTTCGGTGTCAACAATTCCTATTTCTCCACCTGCGGATATTCTGTGAAACGGGGGCGCAGCTTTGTTCCCAAGGATTTCCGGGATTTTCGCGCCGTGGCGGTCATCGACAGCGACACTGCCAAAATGCTGTTCCAGGGAGAAGAGCCGGTAGGCCAGGCCATCGAATACAATTCCATTGCTCTCGTAATCGTAGGCGTTGTGGAGCCGGACACCAAATTTGAGCCTGTGATCAATTCCATGGAGGATTATGACACCTACATGGGAAATGCCAGCTCCGGAAAGGTCTTTATCCCCTACTCCATCTGGCCCTCCATGTTTGCCTATGACGAGCCTCAGGAATTTGCGGTGCGCGCTTCCAGTACCGATACCATGTCTTCTGTGGGCAGAGACGCGGCAGACCTGCTGAACGCTCAGATCACCAATACCGAGATCTCCTATCGTGCGGAAGATACGCTGAAAACAGCTCAGGACCTGCAGGATCTGAGCAACGCCACCAATCAGCAGCTGATATGGATCGCCGGAATTTCCCTTCTGGTAGGCGGCATCGGCGTCATGAATATCATGCTTGTTTCCGTAACGGAGCGCACCAGGGAAATCGGCCTGAAAAAGGCCATCGGCGCAAAACGCGGCAAGATCCTCTGGCAGTTTTTGACCGAAGCCACAGTGCTTACGAGTCTGGGCGGTATTTTGGGTGTGGGGGCCGGCATCGGCCTGGCGGAGTTCATCTCATGGAGGACCTCGGCGCCTGTCGCCATCAGCATTCCTGCTATCTTCCTTGCCGTGCTGTTCTCTGTGGTAATCGGCGTGCTGTTCGGCCTTCTCCCCTCAGTGAAAGCCGCCAACCTGAATCCCATCGATGCCCTGCGTCACGAATGATTTCAGAGCAGCAAAATACTGTAATACCTGACCCCCGGTGAAGCCGGGGGTTTTCCATAGTTAGTCAATAGATATTAGCATATTAGCAATCAGTTATTAGAGAAACACAGAGTTCAAACGTGTCATTCTGAACGAAGTGAAGAATCTCACCCTTTACTCATTAGACCCCTTTGCCTTCGCCTAATATCCCCCTCCACCCTCTACAATCCAATTGCTCCCTGCTCGTTGCTAATTTTCGCGGGGCTCGCCTTTGGCTTGATCGGTTCGCTTCAACGCGCCACCGACACGTGCTCATCCCTTTCTAGTGGCTAATTTACCAATGCAACCTATAGTTTACATTTAGAACCTTGACGCTGGTGGTCTTTCATGCATCAAACAGGTATGATTTACACGAGCAAAAAGCTCAGATTGGAGGATTCAGTATGACATTAGGCTACAAATTATCAAAACTGCGAAAAGAAAACAATTACACACAGGAGCAGCTTGCGGACACTCTCGGAGTATCCAGACAGGCAGTCAGTAAATGGGAAAGCAATATTGCATATCCGGATACCGACAAGCTAATACGGATAAGCGAACTATTTGACTGTACGCTCGACTATCTACTGAAGGACTCAGAAGAAGCTGCTCGAAAGAACCGATCCAATCATGAGGAAATCTTGTTTTTCAGGAAGTATCTTCGTGAGAGAAAGAGTGAAAAAACAGTTTTGGGTATGCCCTTGTGGCATATTGGCCGGAACGCAAGGGGAGTCGTTGCTGTCGGCTTAAATGCCCGTGGCATGATTGCCGTCGGATTAAAAGCAAAAGGAATTATTTCCCTTGGTATGCTGTCCATAGGCGTATTATCCCTCGGTATGTTTTCGCTTGGTTTGCTTTCATTCGGCTTGTTCGCTCTCGGACTTATATCCGCAGGATGTTTTTCTATTGGTGTCTTCGCTGCGGGGGCAATCAGCGTGGGGTTAGTTTCTCTCGGTGCAATCGCAATCGGCGATTTTTCTGTGGGGGCGTTAGCCGTGGGGAAATATTTTGCTCTTGGCGACAATGCCAGAGCAATGATTGCTTTAGGAAATACAGAAGCCACAGGGAACGTATTTCAAAAAATCGGCGAACTTTCCAGACAGGATATTTTCGCGATAAAGCAATCGCTTGATAGTATTGTGCCTGCCTATTTCTCGTGGGCCAAAGAAATCATCAAATTATTTTTATAAGGCGGAGATCAACTGCCGAATGCCTTGTGAATTCATCTGCAGAGAAAGCGCTGTATACCAAACTGTATTGGCTGTTTTCCAGAATGAAGAAACGGTGTAACCCTTTTTATAGAGTTACACCGCTTTTTTGACGGAAAACTTTCTTATCTGACATGGCCGATGCTATGCCCGCTTTACAATTGATCCGATATCACTGGCTATCCCAAAAGGAGCTTGTCGTCCGCCTCATCGGAGCCGGTAGCCTGACCGAATTTGGCAAGAAGCTGCTCCACAGTCAGCTTTTTCTTATCTTCTCCGGAAATATCCAGAGCAATCTTTCCGTCATACATCATAATCAGTCTGTTTCCGTGAGCGATAGCGTCACGCATATTGTGGGTTATCATCAGAGTGGTAAGCTGATCCTTTTTCACGATCTGCTCGGTGGTGTCCAGCACCTTTGCGGCGGTCTTGGGATCCAGGGCTGCTGTATGCTCATCCAGTAGCAGCAGCTTCGGCTTCACAAGGCTTGCCATCAAAAGCGTAAGGGCCTGGCGCTGACCTCCGGAAAGCAGTCCCACTTTGGAGGTCATGCGGTCTTCAAGACCAAGGTCAAGGGTTTTCAGCAGTTCGCGGTAATGGGCCCGCTCATCCTTCGTAATGCCGGGCTTCAACATGCGGCTCTGTCCGCGTCTTGCAGCAAGAGCTAGATTTTCCTCTATCTGCATGGTGGCGGCAGTACCCAGCATGGGGTCCTGAAACACCCTGCCAATATATTTGGCCCGCTTGTGCTCCGAAAGACCTGTCACATCCACGCCGCCGATGGATATTGTTCCGCTGTCCACCGGGAACACGCCGGCCACGGCGTTCAGCAAGGTGGATTTTCCCGCGCCGTTACCGCCGATAACCGTTACGAAATCTCCTTCCTGCAGCGTTACGGAAACATCGTTTAAGGCGATCTTTTCATTTACGGTGCCGGGGTTGAACACCTTTGTGATATGAGAGATCTCAAGCATGACCGCTTACCCCCTTCTTTGAAGACTTTTTGGAGAAGAATTTTCCCTTCCAGTAAGGAACGGCAAGGAAAATGGCAACGAGAGCCGCAGAGATGAGCTTTAAGTAGTTGGTGTTGAGACCGCTCAGGCTCACAACGCCCTGCACAACGATATAATAGACCACCGACCCGAGAGACACACTCAGGAGGATCAACGCAAAATTCCGGAACGCTTTGGAGAACAGCACCTCGCCTATGATGACTGCTGCAAGGCCAATGACGATAGCGCCCTTTCCCATGCTGGAATCGGCAAAGCTCTGATACTGGGAAAGCAGCGCACCGGAAAGAGCCACAAGGCCGTTTGAAAGCATAAGTCCGATGACCTTTGCCACGTTCGTATTGATTCCCTGCGCCCGGGCCATCTGCGCGTTGGCGCCGGTGGCGCGGAGGGAAGCTCCCAGCTCAGTCCCAAAGAACCAGTAGAGAAGCCCGATAATCACCAGGGTAAAAATACCAACCACAAAGATCGGGTGGCAGAAGAACGGGCGTGTTCCCTGGGCCACATCCTGCACAAAGCGCAGCGACACCAGAAGGCTGTCAAGGCTCTCCTTGTCGATCACATTGATCGCCACATTGGAGCGCATTCCCATAATGGCCAGATTGATCGACCACAGCGCGAGCTGCGTCAGTATCCCTGAAAGGATCGCCGGAATGCCGCAGGCCGTATGAAGCAGGCCTGTACAAAACCCGGCCAGAAGCCCTGCCGCAAAGGCGGCAAGCAGCGCCAGCCAGATATTTACACCAGCGGAAAACAGCATCACAAAGGTCGCGCCTCCGGTACAGAAAGAGCCGTCTACCGTCAGGTCCGCAATATCCAGCAGCTTATAGGTAATATACACGCCGATGGCCATGATTCCCCAGATAAGGCCCTGAGAGATCGCCCCCGGCAAAGCGCCAAGAAAATCCAACATGGCTGATCCTCCAAACAAAAAGGTTATTTACGGCAAAGCAGCGGAAAAGCCGGCTTTTCCGCTGCCCAGATGCGAAATCATGCTTATTCCGCGGCAATCTCCTCGTAACCGTCGGTGGGCGGAGCAATGCCCAGCTCGTCACAGATGGTCTTGTTGTACTTGGGGGTAAAGGTAGCCGCGTATTCCACAGGCATTTCGGAAATCTTCGCTTCGCCCTTCAGGATCTTAATGGCCATTTTTCCGGTAGCTACGCCAAGATCATAATAGCTGATGGAAAGCGTGGCCACGCCGCAGCCGCGGGCTATGCCCTCTTCTCCGCAGAATACCGGAATCTTTGCCGGGCGGCAGATGTTGTCGATGATGCCGGTGCTGGAAGCGCAGGTGTTGTCCGTGGGGACATAGATAATGTCGCTGCTGTCAGCGGCAGTCTGCACAACGGCTGACATGTCGTTGGAATCGGAGAAGGGATACTGAGTACAGGTATATCCCAGCTCTTCCAGATATGTTTGGACCGTATCCACCTGATACTGGCTGTTGTTTTCGTTGGAGCAGTAGATCAAACCGACTGTTTTCAGATCGGGATACCAGTCCTTGATCATCTGGGCCTGCTGATCCAGCGGAGCAAGGTCAGAGGTGCCGGAGACGTTGCCGCCCACGGTGCCGGAAAAGTCCTTCAGGCCCAGAGCCACGCCGTATTCGGTGACAGAGGTGCCCAGAACGGGGATCTCACTGGTGGCGGTGGCGGCAGCCTGCAGGGCGGGAGTGGCGTTTGCCAGAATGAGGTCCACCTTGGAAGACACGAAGCCGTTTACAATGGTGGCGCAGGTGGCTGAATCGTTGGCGGCGTTCTGCTCGTCAAATTTGATCTTATCGCCGAACTCCGCTTTCAGCGTATCGCGGAATCCCTTGGTGGCCGCGTCAAGAGCCGGATGAGGCGTGAGCTGGCAGATGCCCACCTTGTAGGAGGCGCCGTCATCGGCGGTATCGGAAGCGGCTTTGGAATCCCCTGCGGAGCTTGTACCTGCTGCAGAGCTTGTACCTGCGCTCTCGATGGAAGACGCGGTCTCCTTGCCGGCGCCGGGATCACCGCCGCAGGCCGTCAGTACGGACAGCAGCAGCACAACACAGAGCAAAGCTGCCGAAATTCGTTTCATTGTCATTTTCATATTTGTCCCTCCGGAGTATTTGCCTAAATCTTTTCACTCTGTTAATACAGATTTGTATAGATTTATGCATAAACTTGAATATAGTATTATTATAAGCTTTTGCTGAAATTTGTCAAGGTTTTCCGGCCAAAAACGATCTTTTTGTTTCCTGTTTTTTTCAAGTCAAATGAATTTTTATTCACTTTTTTCTTCTTCCTCAGCTCAACTTTTTCGACCCTCCCCGCCCTTCCCGCCCAGCCTCTCCTAATCAGTTGCTAGCCGTTAGTTGTTTAGAAAGCCCTGCCCTCAAGGGCAGGGCTTTGCCGTGACTTAGGGAGGAGGCTGATCTCCAGTGGAGAACTCGGCTGTCGCCTCAGACATTGCTGGACATGCGCCACCGGCAATCATGACCTCGGTCGTTGTTGGACGGTGCCTGCTGGGCGCCTGCACTCAAAAACTGAAAACGAAAAAAGTGGCAAAAATCCCTGATTTTAGGCCGAGGGGTCGCCCTTGCCCTTTCCAGAATCCAGAGTCCGGCATCTGGCATCGAAAAAGGACTGCCGCAGTTTGCGGCAGTCCCTTTTGATAAGGAGAATCACTTATTTTTGATTGGCGTTATACTGCTCGGTATACAGCTTATTGAGCAGATCCTCGTCAGTTTCGGTTTCCACTCTGTTCAGGAACTCATTGTACAGAGTCTCCACTTCCTCAGCGCTGGACGCAAAAGCCCACTTGACGTTGTACTCTTCGACCAGAGAATTGATGGTCGTGTAGGCAACAGACTCATCGCTGCCGGAAGGAATATCAAATACAAAGCTGTTATCATATTCCACCGTAGAGCCAAACCATTCGTTCATTTCCTTCATCAGGTCGCTGCCGGTCACTTCGCCTTCGTTCATTCAAACATCGTGAGTGCAGACAAAGGACTGATAGAATCCAATACCGGACTGCTTTTCCACGCCGCCCCAGTCAGCCATACGGGCAGCCATGAAGCCTTCGTACAGGGTGGCCTTTTCGCCGTTTTCTTCCCAGAAGAAGTGAGGGCCGTTTACCACGTCGCCGGAGAACTCCGCGTCGGGTTCGCCTTCAATGCCCCAGCACATGGTCTGGGCGCCGATCTTTGTATTGCCGAACTCCATCCAGCGGGCGGCGGCGTCTTTGTGCTCACTCTTTTCAGAGATAGCGGAACGGAGCCAGCCGGTGTTGGTGCGGATCTGCTTGTAGGTATTCCAGGGCTTCATGGGATAATAAATGGTCTCGGAGTTGTCGGCGGGAACCTTATTGGCCTCGCCGATGGTCCACAGATAGGAAGCCACATCGCCGGCCAGGGACTTGGCGTCCTTCTCCTGCTCGGTATCCACAAAGCTTTCCTGATCCATCAGACCCTTGCGGGTCATTTCATTGATCCACTTATACATATTCAGATATTCGGGATTGCGGTAAGAGCCGGAAACAGTTCCGTCTTCGCCCACATAATAGGAGCCAACGCCGAAGTGAGTGCGCAGAGCGCCGGGACCGCTCTTGGTCTCGCCGCCGGTATAGAAGGCGACCTTATCGGGATGCTTTTCCTTGATCTGCTCGCAGGCGGCCATAAAGGCTTCGGGAGTGTCGATCACCGGATTGCCGATCTCATCCAGGTAATCCTGACGCATCAGAATTACAGATTGGTTGGTCGCAATCAGATAATCATGGTCCAGATACCACTGAATGTCCTCAGAGGTGCGCCAGTGGCCCAGCAGGAAGCGGATGGTACCGTCGTCCTGACGGACAAAATCCTGCAGCTCGGGGTCGATGCACTCGGTGAAGAGCTTGGGCGCGTTCTCACTTGCCACCTGCTCCAGGTCGGCCAGCATGCCGTTCTGCAGCATGGCAGACCAGTTTTTATCGTTCCAGTCAGAAACCACGATATCAGGCAGGTCATCGGAAGAAATAAGCAAAGAAAGCTTGGTGTCGTCATCGGTCACCGGAGCTACGCATTCAAAGGAAATGCCGGTCTGCTCGGTGATCCGCTGAGAAACGGGATCCTGACCCCAGGTCTCAAACAGAGAATCGGCCCAGGGAGCATAAATGCTGATGGTCACAGGCTCATCCTTATGAGCTTCAAAAGCATAGCCATCAGTAGTGGGCTCTGCGTCGGGAGTACTGCTTTCCGGAGTGCTTGCTGTGGAAGCAGGCTCAGACGCGGGGGTGGAGGAATTGTTCGTAGCGCTGTTGCAGGCTGTAAGAGCCATCAGCATAGCAAGCAGCAGACATGCGATCTTCAATACCTTTTTCATGTGTTCTGTCCTTCCTTCTTTTCTAAAGATTTATTTCTGAAACCGGCAGAACTTCTGCACGGTTAAAGACAACAGGATGCACTCAGGCCTTGATAGCCCCTACCATAACGCCCTTTACAAAATATTTCTGCACAAAGGGATATACGCACATGACTGGGATAATGGACACCAGCAGCGTCGCATAACGGATGGAAGTAGAGGTCGGGCCCTTCTGGCCGATATTCACACCGCTGGCCGCCGCGTTCTCCATGGCTTTTCTGGCGGCCTCTGCGGAGCTTACCAGCTTCATCAAAAGAGTGGCCATGGGCATAAGCTTCTGGTCGTTTACAAAATATGCCGCCATATACCAGTCGTTCCACGCGCCCACGCCCACATAAAGGCTGATCGTGGCAAGAATCGGGGCCGAAAGCGGAATGATGATGCGGACCAGGATCTTTACTTCGCTCGCGCCGTCAAGCTTGGCAGATTCGATCAGCGACTCGGGAATATCCCGGAAAAATGCCATGCAGAGGAGCATATTGTATACGCTCAAAAGGCTTGGGATAATGTAGACCCAGAAGGTATTGAGGAGCCCCAGCTTCTGATACAGCAGATAGGTGGGGATCACGCCGCCGCCGAAATACATGGTGATCATGGCGATGATGGAATACACTCTTCTGCCCTTTAATTCTTTTTTGGTCAGGGCATAGGCGGTAAGAGAAGTAAAGGAAACACCGGTGATCACTGCGAGCACCGTTCTGGCGACGCTGATAAAAAAGCTATGTACCAGCCGCGAATCTTTGATAACGGCTTCAAAGTTCTCCAGAGTAACATCCACAGGCCAGAGATAGATCTGATGAGCAAGCGCGGAGCTGCCGTCGGAAAAAGCATAGATGAAGCAGTAGTAGATCGGATATACGGTAACGAGCAGTGTAAACAAGCCTATTACAATGGCAATTACGTTTACGCATTTATCTTCCCTGGTCAGCCGAATGGCAGTAGATGCTTTTTTCATGATCTCCACCTCCTCAGAACAAGCCGACTTCCTGATACTTCTTGGATAAGAAGTTCGCGATCAGGACCAGGATTACGGAAATGACGGACTGGAACATTCCCACCGCGGTGGCAAAGGAAAACCGCATGGTACCGAGGCCCATTTCCAACGTGTAATACTCGATGATGTAGGACTGGGACTTTGTAAAGGCATTTCCGAGAAGCTGAGAGATATTCAGGTTTCCTGAAACAAGCCCGCCGATGCTCAGGATAAACATGATGATGATCGTGCCTGTGATCTCCGGGATCGTGATATACCGGATCTGGGCAAATCTTCCGGCTCCGTCTATCTTTGCCGCTTCGTACAGCTCGCTGTTGATGCCCGATATGGCCGCGAAATAAATGATCGCGCTCCACCCTGTTCCCTTCCACAATTCCAATATGGTCGCCAGGGCCTTGAATTTCCCCGGATCCGTCCAGAAGGCAATGGGCTCGCTGATCGCGCCGATCTGCATTAAAAAGTTGTTGACAAGACCGCCGTTGCTCAAAATGTCCTGCCACAGGGCCGCCACAACAACATAGGCCATAAAGTGCGGGAAATAGCTGCAGGTCTGCACGCCCTTTTTGAATTTCAGGCTCGGGATCTCGTTTAAGGCAAGAGCCAGAATGATGGGCATCGGGAAAACGATGATCATTCGAAGGATACTGAGCTCAATGGTGTTCTTGAATGCCATCCAGAAGGTGTTGTCTCTTAAAAAGGCCTGAAAATGCTTTAAGCCCACCCAGGGGTTATTGAAATAAGAGGTGGAAAGAGAGTAATCCTGGAAAGCGATCACCAAACCGGCGATCGGTATGTAGGCAAAGATAACCAGGAAGATCATGCCGGGCCATACCATGAGCTGATACGGCAGCTGCTGCTTGAACTTCAGCCATCTGCTCTTTTCTTTTTTGAGGTTCTTCTCCGGTGACGCATTCTCCACAATACCTCTCCTCTCGCCTGTCAATTTCATTTATATTATAAAATGAGAACCGCTGATGCCACAATGCAACGGATTTCTTGTTTTGTGGTCATATTTCAGGTTTTCGGGCAAATTGGCCTGTTTTTTCGAACAATACGCCTGTTTGATTTGTAGTTTTGCTTTCTTTCTCTTGACATTTCTCGCTTTTCGTTTTATGCTCAAAAAAGCGAGGGGAGGATGATCGTCATGCTTCGGTGGGTTCAAAAAAGGATCGGAAATATCAAATTCAAAACAAAAATCCTCTGCATAATCGGCTGTGTGGCCCTTATCCCCACCATTGTGCTGGTGGTATATTTTATGATACAGGTTTCCACTCTTCGAAATACCATTCAAGATAGCCTTGAGCTTTCTTTTCAGCAGCAGGTCGTTACCGTCAACACCGCCATCAACAGGGCGATCGCCGCGGCAAGATCCACCAGCACCAGCGAGGTTGCTTCCGGGTTTTTCGAGATTCAGCGGGACAAGGGCGACTGTGTGCTGGACTATGTGAAAAATTTCCGTCCCCTTATCACCATGACACAGAACAGCGGCGCTCCGGAAATAAGCGCGATCCGGTTTTATACGAAAAACGAACGGCTGTTTTCCAACCTGAGCGTGATCAATATCTACAGGCGCAGCGAAAACCCGGAGCAGTTTGAGAAAATTTTCGCGGAGCTGAATAAAAAGACCTATTTGATCCAGCCCACCGGTCTCACCCGGCCCGATGCGGCGAAGAACTCGCTTTCCCTGTTCCTTCCGGTGGTCACCTCTTCCTCGCGCCGCACTTTTATGGAATGCGAAATTTCCTTTTCAGACATATACAGCACCCTTCGGCTTGGCACGGATAATTTCTCAAACACGGGATACACCTTGATCCACCGTTCCGGCGAGATCCTTTTCTGCTCCGATCCGAAGTGGGAACAGGACATTCCGGAGCTTGCTTCCCTTTGGGAAGAAAACGCCGCGAACAAAACCGTTGTCTTTCAGGGAGAATCCTATCTGATCAACTCCGCCTATCTTTCCAACTGCGATTGCCTTTTGATCGGCCACAGCAACGCCGGGATCGTGACAGCGGAGCTCGAGCAGATCTCGATTTTTTACTGTTTTCTGCTCATTTCCTGCTTTTTCATCGCCTGCCTGATCGCAAACGCCATGGTAAACCACCTTCTTCGCCGTACAGACAGCATCAACGCGGCGATCCGGGAAATACAGCGGGGAAATTTCAAAATATCTTTGGAACCGCAGGGCACGGATTTTCTTGACAATATTTCCGAAAACCTCAACGAAATGGCTTCCCGCATCGACAGCCTGATCCAAAACAACTATAAAAAGCAGATCCAAATAAAAGAGCTTGAAGTAAAGATGCTCTCACAGCAGATATCTCCGCATTTTCTGTACAACACATTGGAAGGGCTGCGAATGTATGCCCTTGACAGAAACGACATAAATGTTTCAGATGCTCTGGCCTCTCTTGGAAAGCTGCTTCGGTATTATGCCGATACCTCCGGCGATTTCTCTCCCATGGAAGCAGAACTGGAAGCCATCAGAAACTATATCACCATCATGCAGGTGCTGGAAGGAAAGGAATGCCGGCTTACCACCGATATTTCTCCACAGCTCACAAATTGCTCTATTCCCCGCTTCGTGCTTCAGCCTCTGGTGGAAAATTCCATCAAGCACAGCGTGGAATCGGCTTGTCCAAGGGAGCTGCACATTCACCTTGATGCTTACACGGAGCACGGTAAGCTGACCCTTGTCATAGCCGATAACGGCATGGGCGTGAACCGCGAAGAGGTCCAGAAAATACAGGGCCGGCTGGATACCGCCGTTTCCTACGAATACGGGATCCGCCAGAATTCTATCGGACTGTACAATACGAATGCCAGGATCAAATTGATCTACGGAAGCCAGTACGGTATTTCCTTCTCTTCCGTTCAGGGGATGGGTTCCACAGTGACCGTGGCCCTTCCTCTTGAGGAACGGAAAACGGACCTGCCTGAAGCCGGGAAAGGAGACGAGCATGATTGATCTGCTGATTTGTGAGGACCAGCCCATGGTCCTTCGCGGCCTGCAAAAGCTGATACGAAGCTTTGACCTCCCCATCGGGGAGATCTATCTGGCGGAAAATGGCGACCGTGCCATGGAGCTGTTTCAAAGCCACGATATTCACATGGTGGTGACCGATATCAGAATGCCCGGCTGCACCGGCCTTGAGCTGCTGTCTAAAATGAAGCCGCTTCAAAGCGACCTGCAGGCTGTGATTCTCAGCGCGTATGACGATTTTTCCTATGCTAAAACCGCCATTGCCTTGGGTGTTGAAGCTTATCTGCTGAAACCGGTGGATTCCGGAGAGCTTTTGGAAGCCCTCACCCACTGCCTGGAAAACCTGACCAGAAACGTTTCCCGAAAACAGATTCTGTCGGGAATCCTTCACGATCAGATCCGGGAGGTTTGGGGGCCCGAGCTTTCTGAAACCGCCTCTTCCCTGCTGCTTTCCGCAGACGACGACCTGTTTCACTCCTCCTCCTTTGCCTTATTGACTTTTTATCAGGGAGAAACGTCAGCATCGGAAACGACGCGAGAACAGGTCCGGGCTTTTCTCTCGGGCTTCTTTGCAAGATATCTCGTTTTTCCCGTTTTTGCGTGCTCCTTCTGTGCCATCATAAACCTGTCTCAAAAAGATGCGGAAAACCTCCCCTCTTTTCTGTCAGACCTGAAAGAATTCCTGCGGAATTATCAGAAGCAGGGTCTGTTTCCGCTATTTTGCGGTATCAGCTCTATAGGGAACAGCGTATTTCACCTGAAGGACCTCGCCTTGGAAGCAGAGGCGTCCTTGTACCGCCGGTTTTCCTCCCGGGGCGCCCTGCTTTTCTCTTCGGAAAGCGGCGTCTGCCCATCCGCCGTAAAAAGCGGCATTATGGCGGCTGCAGGCGCGCTGTGCAGCGATCTTCGCCTGCCGGAGGCCGCCGCCGTCGAAAAGGATCTTACCGCAATGCTTGCGTTGTCTTCCAAAGCTCCCGAGGCAGTCGCAGCCCTTCCGGATTCTCTCAGGCAGATAGACACATTTATCCGCACAGAGCTTCAGGAGGAATGGGACGGGCTTTCTCTCTTAAAAGCAGCTGACCGTTCGGACAGCTTGGAAAGCTTGCAGAAACTTTTGGATCAGATCCTGACCGAGCTTTGCAGAAAACGCCTGGAACAAAAATGGGCCAAGCGAGACGCGGTCACCCAGGCCATCGAATACATGGAAAAGAATTATAGGAAGCCCATAAGCCTTACTGTGCTTGCCAATGTGGTCTCCCTCAATTACACCTATTTCAGCAGCATCTTCAAAAGCAGAACAGGGGTCAGCGTCACTGCGTATTTGCAGGATCTGCGCATCAGGAAGGCTAAGGAAATGCTGATCTCCAGTGATGCCCGGGTCTGCGACGTTGCCCACAAAACAGGCTTTGCCGATGAGCGCTATTTTGAAAAGCTCTTCAAGCGTTGTGAGGGCATCACGCCCACCGAGTACCGAAACAGGGGCGTTCAGAATGATCGCTGAGCATGGACCCGCCCACAAAGGGTCTCCCCCAAAAGCAAGAGCTGCCGGCTTTTACCGGCAGCTCTTGCTTTATACTTATCCCCAAGATTTGTGATCTGATCACACGTTTTCTTCGTTATACTTTTCCCAAAGGACCTTCAGATAAGCCCACATGCCCTCCGGAATCGTTTCGTAGAAAGACTCTGTTGAGCTGACACAGTAAAGGGCGGGAGTCCCCAACTTTACCTGGTACTGCATATATTGGAACCACTGGTCCACCGTGGTACAGGAAGCGTTGTCGCAGTCCAGCACCCTCCAGCCGCAGATTCGGGAAATTCTTGCCCTGTTCCGCATGGTGTCGCACACATGGCGTGTGGAGAACCACAGATCGTTGAGCCGCAGCACATCGGAAGATTCCCGGAACAGCGGGTTCGGCGTCTGCGTTTCTACCAGAGCGTCCGGCTTTGCTTTATGAGAAGCGTCCCACAGAATGTACTGGAACCTGCGTACCATTTCCATGCCGTGAAGCTTTCCGTAACCCGGCACGCCGGGGCGGTTCACACAGGAGCCGATCCAGTCTTCCTTGAAGCCGTCGGCGCCGACCTCGCTCAACAGATGGTTGATCTGCCCTCTGATAAGCTTTTCATAATCGGGATTGGTCACATCGGCAAACAGCTTTTTTCCCTCTTCATCACAGATGCACAGCTCCTGAGGCAGGCCTTCGGTGTGATAACTGGCCGTCCACAAAACCACATGCCGGCCCTTTTCATGCTGTCTCCGGATAAAGCCCTGCATATCGGGCCACTTTTCCGTATCCACCTCAAAGGTGCCGTAATACTTCTGCCATTTGTCGTCTATCACGATCGTGGAGAAGGGAATTCCGCGCTTTTCCAGAGTTTCCACCCATTCCTCATAATTTGCCTGGGTCGCTTCGCTGCCGTCCTTTGTTCCCCGATGGTAGGCCCGCACTGTCTGCTCCGCCCAGCCGCAGAAGATCGGCGCCCGGTGCCAATCCGGCGTTTTTTCCAGGCCGAAGCTTGTGGAATAGCTCTTTTCGTCCAGCCACTCCACATGCCGCTCCAGGGCGTCCATGGGGGCGGAAGCAAAGGTGAAGGAAACAACGGGAGAACGGTAGCTTCCGTTTGCCTCGGTATATCCAAAATACTGTACGTGGAAGGAAGCGCCCCGCTTTAATTCGCCGGAATATTCAAAGGCGCTGAACCGGTAATTGCCGGGCTCTGTGCCGAGGCCCAGTCCCATGGCGCTTTCCTCGTCGTAAAAACAGAAGAACAGGGGCGAAGGGGCAAACAGCCCGTGAGAACGCTCTGGCAGAAACTGCTCCCGCACCGGGTTCTCTCCCCCGCCAAGTCCGGTGGAGGCAGAGGAAGCGTTGCGGAACTCTTCCACGTTTCCCAGATTTACCGCCGGAGTGGTATAGTATTCCGCGTCGATCCTGGCGTTCGTCTGGTATCCGGCGCTGTCGCCGTCATCATATACGTGCGGAATGCCGGTGGAGAAGAAGAAGCAGCGGCCAAGCTTGCCGCTTCCCTCGATCACATGGTAATACTGGGCCCGCTTTTTTTCAAAGGTCCAAACAAAAGTATGGGCTGTCCACAGGCTGCTTTTTGCCTGGAAAGTAACCGTGAGAGCTTCACCGGAAGTGTCCATGCTGAGAATTGTGATATCGGAAAGCTTTTCCTTTTCGTCCACCCGGTCAAAAACGCTTACCGCCGGAAACTCGCCAAAATGAACGCCGTCAAGCACAAATCTGAAAAAGGGCGTTTTCTCCATCACCAGACGCGCACCGTACCTTGCGCCCCGCAAAATATATCCGCCTTTTACCGCCTGCCATTCCATAACATTACCTCCTTGGTTTTCCGGCCGGTGCAAAGGCCGGGCATGATACTGATCCTCAATCTACCATAGAATTTTGGAAGGCACAATAGGTCATTTTGAAAAACGAAAGCAAACACACAATTTCAAAAATCTTTCCACTTCTTAGTCGTTAGGTAGTTTAGATACTGGATGCTAGAGGCTAGATTCTGGATGATGGTTGCGCCTTCGGCGCAATGAAGTAAGGGCAAGGGCGCTTTTCACCTGTCAGCCAAGCCCTCTTCTGTCATTCAGGGCCTCACTCTGTCATTCAGGGTCTCTTCCTCTGTCATTCTAAGCCTCTTCCTCTGTCATTGCTGAGCAAAAGCAAAGCAAGCCTTGCTTTCGGCGAAGAATCTCGTTCTTTAGTTGTTAGCTATTAGTCGTTAGTTATTGGAAAACCTCCCCCTTGCTCTGCAGGGGGAGGCTGACAAATCGCTAAATTCCAATTTTCTGCCCTTATCCAGCATCTAACATCCAGCATCCAGCATCTAACATCCAGCATCTAGCATCTAACATCCAGCATCTAGAATCTGACATC
>CAZNZS010000023.1:0-6512 GCA_964577585.1 uncultured Acutalibacter sp. | reverse complement strand
AGCATCTAACATCCAGCATCTAGCATCTAACATCCAGCATCTAGAATCTGACATCTATCGCAGCAAGGCCGCTCTTCATGATCCATTCCCGGACCCAGGGTGTATACATGAACCAACGCTTCAGGATCTTCAGGCTCAGCTTTCTCCGCAGGCTCCGGGTCTTCCTGTGATAGCTCCGGGCCACTTCCCGGTCCTCTTTGCAGCCGAGCATGGCTTCCGCCAGCATGCTTCCGCTTAAAATGGCGCTGCTGATCCCTTCAAAGGAGCTGGGGCTGATAAAGCCCGCTGCTTCCCCGATGAGATAGGCGCCGTCCTTCCCGGTTTGAAAATCTCTCCACCGCCTTGGCCGCAGGGCAAGACAGGCTTCCGTTTTGACGCACTGGCTGAAATCGAAGCCGTAAACCGCTTCCACCCTCTTTTTCTGTTCTTCAAACGCGGCCCGGCAGTTTTGGGAGGGGAAACAGCCGCCGTAAATGAAATTGCCGTCCTTACAGATGGACCAGGAACAGCTTTCGCTGGTTTTTTCATCGAAAACGCAGGAATAAAAGGGATCATTTGCCTCGCTGTTGCGGTACCACTGCTGCACGGCCACATATCGGCTGATATCATCCCTGAAAAAGGTCTTTCGTGTCAGGGAATTGGCTCCCTCCGCACCTACGATATTTTTGGATCTGATCTCCTTTTTTTCTCCGTTCATCATCACCGTGAGGACATATACTTCCCCTTCCTGTTTGAGGCTCACACAGCGCCCGGAAGCCACCTCCACCTCCTTCGGGACAAGGGAAAGCAGCCAGCGGTCAAAGGCATACCGGTCAATATTCAGATAATGCCGGGAATAATATCTTGTCTGCCTGCGCTCTACGTCCATGGTTTTCACCGAAAAGATCTGCGGATCCACCAACACGCTTTTGGGCAGGGTAAGGTCAAAATGGGCCAGCGCCTTTTGCGCGTCCGGAGCAAGCAGCCCGCCGCAGGGCTTTTTGTTTCTTTCTGTCTGTCCGTCCAACAGCAAAATCTTTTTCCCGCTGTTCCCGATCAGCCTTGCCAAAGTCGAGCCCGCAGGCCCGGCCCCGATGATCGCCGCATCGTACATGTTCTCCACCTCTTTCGGCACTGTCCTTCACTGTAAAAGCAAAAAGCCCGCTTCTCCGTTTTTCAAAATCATAAGGCGGTCTCCCAGATCTCTTGTAACACTGACTGTCTCGCCTTTGTCCACCTCAAGGAGCGCGTTGGTGATATCGTCAGTGCGAAGCCCTTTACCGTCCTCATACAAAAACTCATTGGGGATATCAAGCGCCACGCCGTCTCTTTTGGAACGGCAGCAGGATATCTTCTCTCCTTTTTCAATCAGCTCCACAAAATTTTCCGGCCAGGTGATGGCCGCCCCAGGCCGGGCCCTCTGAGAACAGGGCGCAGGCCGTTTCGGATATCCATCCACGCCGGTCCAGCTCCAACGCCCGGTTTCAGGCTCCAAGATCACGCCCACCAGTTGCCCGTAGCTTTTCAGCGTGTTTCCGCCGTCAATGGAAAGCACATTGTGCGCCGCGTTATAAACAGGAGCGTTACTCAGCTTGTCCGTTCTGAAATTTCCCACAGGCCAGTGTCCTACCAAAAGCATCTTTTGAAAAACAGCGGTCACGGTCTCATGGAATCTTGTTGCCGCCAGTACATATTCCAAGTCCTGGTCCTCAAGCGCTCCTTCTGCAAGGCCCGCGTGGGCAAACAGGAACCTCTCCGTTTCCAGAATATGGGGCAGATCTTCCAGAAAACTCAACTCCCCGGAAAAAGCAGCTTTTGCCTTTTCCCGAAGGACATGGGTCTCTTCCTCGGTTTCCGGAAGCGGCATTCCAAGCTCCAGCGCCATTTCGCCCAGCACAGAGCGTTCTTTGAAATGCAATGCGTGGTTCAGGATCTCCCGGTCCGACCCCTCCAAAGTAAAGAGATCGTTATTCCCCATGAGAACATACACATTTTCCTCTTCGGCAAGCTGCCTCGCCAGCCGGATCGTATCGAGATTCTGCCTGCCCTTCTGCACCAGATCGCCGATGATGACAAGGGTATCCTCCCCCGGTCGGTATTTGAGCTTCCCCAGCAGCGCATCCAAAAGGTCCCGGCAGCCGTGAATATCGCTGACAACCAAAATCCTTTTTGTATGGATCGAAGCCCTCACCACGCGGACAGGGTGTTCAAACGTCATAATGCCTCTCCTTTTCAGCTTACTCCTTGCCGGTTCCGTGGCAGCGGGGGCATTCAATCTGACCGTTACTGCACTTATAGCATTTTTCCTTCACGGTTTCCCGCTTGACGCCTCCACCGAAATTGGGAGACTCCACCACCTTTTCCTTATAGCCCTTTCCATCGCAGTTTCCGCAGGCTATGGTTTTCTCTCCATGGCATTTTGTGCATTTGATCTCTGTTTTATTGCCCTTCCAGGTGGAATCGTCATCATCATCGCTGCCGCCGCCCGCGGAATCATGCTCGTCTTCCGCCCTTCTATGGATCGTCTGAGAAGTGCGGTCGCCGTTATCCACGTATTCCAAGCCGTCTCCATAGGTGACATGGAATTCTGTGTCCGGCGTGTGAAAGGCCCACAGATAGACGGAAACCGTTTTCTGTTTCCGCACGTCAAAGGTACTGACGCTGCCCGTGCCGGTATAATCCAGCGTAACGGTGCGCATCACATTGTCGGAATCCTCGCGGAGCTTAAAATTGTATTTTTCAGTCAAAAGCTCAATATACTCGTCGACAATCTTTTCGTTGGTTTTGAAAAAATATTCCTTTACCGTGGACTTTCCCTGGGTCTTCTCTATCGTCGGCGCAAGGTCGATGCCGGTAAAAGCGCCGAAATCGGGAATCTGGACGCTGGAGGAATCCGCCTTCCCGCTGGAAACCTTGGGCTTTGTGGTGGTCTTTGGCTTTTCGGTGGCCTTGGACTTTGCAGTCTCTTTCGGTTTTGCTGTTGCCTTGGGCTTGAGAGTAGCCTTTTCCTCCGCTGTCGCGGCGCCGAGATTCGCCCTGGGGGAATCCCCGTCCACCTCCAGCGCAGCGGAATAATGAACCATCAGAACCCTGCCGGTGCGGTGATAGGTCAGCACCACGGAAGCAGGCTCTTCCTCAAAGCCGTATCGGGAAACCGTTCGAGTCCCTTCCCCGCCGTCGAAGAAGCGGAACACGCTGTCGCCCTCCTCTTCTTCCCCGGTTTCTTCAAAGCCATAGTCCTCCAAAACCTCTATGTAGGCCTCCAAAACGGTTTCCAGCTCCTTGTCGGAATACTTGGAATCCATGGGGAACTCCACAGAAACAGTGTAGTCGGAGCCGTCCTTGGAAAGCTCCGCGTCCTCCGGATCCCAATCGGCAAAATAGCGGGCCGGGTCTGGAAAGACTGCGGAAACCACTGGGGCAGACGTCTTTTCTCCAAAACGATCTCCCGTGTCTTCCAAATGCAGCGCATCTGCATAACAAAACGTCACCGCAATGTTTTCCAGTTTTCCGATCGGTATGGAAGCAATGTACAGTCCCATATCCTCCCGGGGCATTCCATCCTCTGTCTCTTCCAGGGTAAACGGCTCGCAATCACCGGCAGCATCAAACACCCAGCGAACCTCGTTTTCGGAATCCCCCTGCTCGGAATCCCGCAGGGAAAAACCATACTGCTCCAAAAGCCGCACATACTCAGAAAGCATCTCAAAATCCGAAGCGGAAAGAGAGTAGCTGTTCATCACATAACCTTCGTACTCATGGGTTTTCAGATACTTGATCGCACCGCCGCTGTAGGTCGCCGGATCAGGCAGGGCAAGTCCCTGAACCGATATGGCAGAGCTTTCGGGCTTACCTGCTCCCTTTGAAGAAACAGTGTTCCCGCCCTGCGTCGGATCGATCCCTCCCATTCCATTTCCTCTCCCGCCGACGATGACAGATACAAGGAGCACCATAACCAGCACCACCGCCGCCGCTGCTCCGAGGAGCAGAACGGCTTTTTTCCTGGAGCCCATCATTTTCGGCGGTACAAAGGAGTTGCCTTCCTTCAAGCTTTTCCCGCAATACTTGCAAAACGGAACATTGTCTTCGATTTGCTTCCCACAAAATTTGCAATACATAAACCGCTTTTCCCTTCTGTAAGGATTTCCCAAAAAATACATATCACCGGTGCTTTTCCATGAGGAAAAAGAGAAGCTCTTCGCGCTTCAGGACTTCTTCTAATAACAGCAACTCGTTGCTGTCTTTTTAAATCCGCTTTGAAGAAGTCCGGTGCTTTTCCCATGAGGGAAAAGAGAAACGCTTTGCGTTTCAGGACTTCTTCTAATAACAGCAACTCGTTGCTGTCTTTTTAAATCCGCTTTGAAGAAGTCCGGTGCTTTTCCCATGAGGGAAAAGAGAAACGCTTTGCGTTTCAGGACTTCTTCTAATAACAACAGTGAAACTGTTGTTATTTTAGCACAACCAAAAATCACATGCAATCAGAACCTTGCAGGAGAAGAAAGAGACCGCAGGCCCGATCCTGAACTCCGCGGTGGCCCCGCAAAGTTGACAAGGTCTAGCCTTTGAGGGTAAAATGACAACACAGAAAAATCGGAAACGAGATGGAAAACCTATGAAAATCGGACTTGTACTGGAAGGCGGAGCCATGCGCGGCATGTACACCGCGGGCGTTTTAGACGAGCTCATGGAGCGCGATATTTCCATTGCCGGCGTGGCCGGCGTTTCCGCGGGAGCGGTTTTCGGCGTGAATCTTCTTTCCCGCCAGTCAGGGCGCGTGATCCGCTACAGCTCGCGCTTTAACGGCGACAAGAAGTATATGGGGCTTTCTCAGCTTTTGAAAACCGGCACTATCGTCAATGCGGAATATGCCTACACAACGGTGCCGAGAGAGCTTGACGTGTTCGATGACGAGACCTACAAAAGCTCCGGCATTCCCTTTTATGCCGGAGTTACCTCCCTTGCCACCGGGAAGATCGAGTATTTCCAGATCCACAGCGTGTTGGAAGAAATGGACATTCTGCGGGCCTCTGCCTCCATGCCCTTTCTTTCAAAGCCGGTAGAGCTTTTCGGAAAGCTTTACCTGGACGGCGGCGTGGCCGACAGCATTCCTTACCGCAAAATGCTGGAATTGGGGTATGACCGCCTTCTTGTGGTGCTGACACGGGATAAGACCTATGTAAAATCTCCTCTTCCTCCGGCCATGGTAAAGCTTTGGTATCACCGCTATCCGGCTTTTGCCGAAACGCTGATCCGCCGGCATGAGGAATACCGGCAAAGCATCCGTGAATTGGAGCTTCTGGAAAATTCCGGGGCTGCCTGGATCATTCGTCCCTCTTCCCCCATCCAGATCAAAAGGATGGAAAAAGATCCCGAAAAGCTGCGGGAAGTCTATGACCTGGGCCGCAAGGACGGCGCGCGGCAGCTTGATTATTTTTTCAAACCGTGATCACGGTCTGACGCTACACGGCAGATTCCTTGTCAAACGCCTCGTGTTCTTTCCCCCTTTGTCATTCTGAACCCCCCCTTCTGTCATCCTGACCCCTTCTGTCATCCTGACCCCTTCTGTCATCCTGAGCAACGCGAAGGATCTCGCCCTTGCCCTTAACCTCTCCTGAAAGGGGCGCTGGTCTCCGGTGGAGACCGTTTAGCGCCGTTCTCACCTGTCTCCGCTTTGCACCCGACGCAAAGCGGAGACAGGTGGACCGCCGTACGGTGGTGGAGGGGTCGTCCTTAACTCCAAACTCTACACTTTCCTCGCCCATTATACATTGTACATTTCCCTTTATTCCTTTTTGGAAATAAATATCTAGCATCTAGTGCGCAAAAGATCTGGTCTTATCTCATTCTGCATTGCCTTTTCCTCTCCGCCACGCAAAAACTCCCGCGGAAATCCGCGGGAGTTTTTCAGCTTTGGAATACAGCTTAGATCTCAGCGAAATACTTGATGGTGCGGACCATCTGGCTGGTGTAGCTGTTCTCGTTGTCATACCAGGAAACCACCTGAACCTCATAGAGGTCATCAGCGATCTTGGCGACCATGGTCTGAGTGGCATCGAACAGGGAGCCGTAGGTCATGCCGATAACGTCGGAGGAAACGATGGGATCCTCGTTGTAGCCATAGGAAGCGGAAGAAGCTGCCTTCATAGCTGCGTTGATGCCTTCCTTGGTAACGTCATTGCCCTTTACAACAGCGGTAAGAATGGTGGTGGAGCCGGTGGGTACCGGTACACGCTGAGCGGAACCGATCAGCTTGCCGTTGAGCTCGGGAATGACCAGGCCGATAGCCTTGGCAGCACCGGTGCTGTTGGGCACAATGTTGGCGGCGCCGGCACGGGCGCGGCGGAGGTCACCCTTCCGATGGGGGCCGTCCAGGATCATCTGATCGCCGGTGTAAGCATGAATGGTGCTCATGATGCCGCTCTGGATCGGAGCGTAATCGTTCAAAGCCTTGGCCATGGGAGCCAGGCAGTTGGTGGTACAGGAAGCAGCGGAAATGATGGTGTCGTCCTTCGTGAGGGTCTTCTCATTTACGC
>CAZNZS010000022.1:0-30883 GCA_964577585.1 uncultured Acutalibacter sp. | reverse complement strand
GGCCGGGCAAGCCCGGCCCCTACGACAAGTTAACTGCTAAACTCCAATTTAGCAGTTTACGCCCTTAGGCACCCCTTATGGTAAGGGGTGCCTAATACTTCTCTCAAGCGCCCGCCGTCAAAATATCCAAAATTTTATTATTTGCTTTTTTTCTATTGTAAAGTTGTGGAAAATGTGAGATGATAGAAAAAGAAAATCCGCTGCAGGTATGGCGGGTGAGGAGGGATCGCCCTATGGCGAAGGGAACTGATAAGAAATTTACCAAAATCGAAAAAAGCTGGATCCTGTACGATTGGGCCAATTCCGTGTATGCCACCAACATTCTGGCGGCCATTTTCCCGCTGTACTTTGGCGCTGTATGCAAGGCAAACGGGGCGGATAATCTGGTGCTCTGGTCCTACGGCACCTCCGTTTCCACCTTTGTGGTGGCGATCCTGGCGCCGATCCTGGGCGCTCTGGGCGACCACAAGGGGCACAAGAAAAAGCTCTTTGCAGGCTTTTTGATCGTGGGCGTGCTTTTTACCCTGTTCAACGCCTTTACCGGGGATTACCGTCTGCTGCTTGTGGGCTATGTGATCTCTCACATTGGCTTCTCCGGCTCCTGCCTGTTCTATGATTCCTTCCTCACGGACGTGACCACCCCGGAACGCATGGACCGGGTGTCCTCCTGGGGCTACGCCATGGGATATATCGGCGGCAGCACCATTCCCTTCCTGCTTTCCATCGCCCTGCTGCTCTTCATGGGGCAGGACGATCCCGTGGCCTTCAAGCTGATCATCGTTCTCACCAGCGTGTGGTGGGCCGTGTTCAGCATTCCCATGCTCAAAAACGTCAAGCAGACCCATTACATAGAAGTGCAGAAAAATCTGGTGCGCTCCTCTCTCTCCAACCTGTGGCACACCGCAAAGGAGATCGTCAAGCAGAAGCACATCTTCCTGTTTGTTGTGGCTTATTTCTTCTACATCGACGGCGTGGGGACCATCATTTCCATCTCCACCTCCTATGGCTCCAAGCTTGGCCTGGACATGGTGGGAATGATCCTTGCCCTGCTGGTCACCCAGATCGTGGCGGTGCCCTGCTCCATTTTCTTCGGCCGGCTGGCGGAAAAAGTCGGCTCCATCAAGGTCCTCTGCAGCGCCATCGCCGTCTATTTCTGCATCTGCGTCGTGGGCTTCTTTATGGGCTTCACCATCGAACAGAGCAACGGCAGCGCAAGCGCCCTGCAGCTTTCCCAGATCCTGTTCTGGTGCATGGCCTTCCTGGTAGGCACGGTGCAGGGCGGCATTCAGGCCATTTCCCGTTCCTATTTCGGGAAGCTGATCCCCGCCAGCCGTTCCAACGAATATTTCGGCTTCTTCGATATTTTCGGCAAATTTGCCGCCGTTATCGGCCCGGTGCTGGTGGGCACCTTCTCCCAGATCACCGGCCGGGATTCCATTGGCATTATCAGCCTGTGCATCCTGTTCCTGCTGGGCTTCTGCATTCTGTTCTTCGGAAGAAAGACGCTGGAGCTGGGCGCCGCCGCCCAGCGGGAGGAATAAGCCGTGCGGTTCCGGCGGGAAGGCTCTGTTATGACCGTGGACCTGCATGGAACTTATCTTGAGGACGCAAAGGATCTGCTGTTAAACTGGCTGGATCACGCCCATCCCGGCATTACGGAGCTGCGGGTGATCCATGGCTCCAACCGGGGCACGGTCCTGCGTGACATGGTACGGGAAGAGCTTTCCCATCCGAAGATCAAGGCGAAGCTCCCCACGCTGAATCCCGGGGAGACCAGACTTATTTTGAAATGAAGCAAGAAAGCAGCCGGAAACGACAGCGTAAAAAGCAGAACTGCTTTTTACGCTGTTTTTCGTATGCTCACAAAAGAAAGCCGCGCTATTGCGGCCGCTTCCCCAGGAAAGAAAAACTGCCGCCAATTTTTTGAGAAAACCCATTGACAAACGGCAATGACAATGATACACTTCATTATGACAATTAAATTTGTCAATTAGACAAATAAGTTTGTCACATGGAGGTGCTGTATGATACTGCGAAACCGTTTGAAGGAACGCCGGGCCGCACTGAATGTCAATCAGCAGGAAATGGGGCGCTTATGCGGCGTTTCCAGGCAGACCATCAGCCTGATCGAACGGGGGGATTATTCGCCCTCCGTCACCCTTGCCCTGACGATTGCCAAGGTATGCGGCGTCACGGTGGAAGAGGTATTTTATTTACAGGAGGAAAAACAGAATGGATAACAGTGAAATCAGGAAAGCAAACCGAAAAGCCCTGCCGAAATTCATACTCATTATGGTCATCTCTCTGATCGTCGGCGGGGGGACCGGTTTTTGCGCCGCAAAGTACGGGCTGAGCACTCTGGCAGGCGGGATGAAAAACGCGGGGGCATTTTTCAGCGCTTATATCGCCCCCTGGCTCATGCTGGCGACAGCGGTCATTGTACCGGCAGTTTGTGTTCCGGTTTACCGAAGCGCGAAGAAGCTGCTTTCCGCCTGGGACGGGGAAAACGAGGAAGTTTCAGACACCATTGAAAAAAAGCTTTCCATTGTCATTTGGATCACAAGCACCGCCCTGATCCTCTCTTACTTTCTCATTGCCGCTTCATATTCCAACGGCTTTGAGACCTTTGAAAATGAGAATGACACTTTGTCATTTTTTGCCGGAATTTCGGCTTTCTTCGCCATTATGATAGAAGCTGTCATCATCCAGCAGAAGTGCGTGGACGCCGCCAAGAAAACGAACCCGGAAAAAACGGCGTCAGTTTATGACCTGAAGTTCCAGAAGAAATGGATGGACAGCTGTGATGAAGCCGAAAAGATCTTGATTGGAAAATGTGCGTTGAAGGCCTACTCCGCCACCAATACGGTCTGCACGGTGCTGTCCATTGTGCTGGCCGTCTGCGCCCTCATTTTCGGGATCGGGTTTTTGCCTTCTCTCGCGGTGTGCCTTGTCTGGATCGTCAATCAGTCGGTATATTGCAGGGAAACGATACGGTATTCCAAGGCGGGAAATAAGATCTCCTGACGGAAAAACAGAATATCCGGCAGCCAAAAAGCGCGGCATCTGAAAAGATGCCGCGCTTTTCGCTGAAAGAAAAATGCAGGTTCATTTTGACGGCGCAAACTGGCTGTTGTAAAGCTCCGCGTAAAAGCCGTTTTTCCGCAGAAGCTCCTGATGATCTCCCTGTTCTATGATATGGCCGTCCCGCATGACGAGGATCACGTCGGCGTCTCGGATGGTGGAAAGCCGGTGGGCCACGATAAAGCTGGTGCGGCCTTCCATCATTCTGGCAAAGGCCTTCTGGATCCTGATCTCCGTGCGCGTGTCGATGGAAGACGTGGCTTCGTCCAGAATCAGCATAGAGGGCAGGCAGAGCATCACCCTTGCAATGCACAGAAGCTGCTTCTGGCCCTGACTGATATTGCCGCCGTCTTCGCCGATCACCGTATCGTAGCCCTGGGGCAGACGTTTGATAAAGCTGTGGGCATGGGCGGCCTTTGCCGCCTCCACTACCTCCTCCGGGGAGGCGTCCGGTTTTCCGTAAGCAATATTTTCCCGAATGGTACCCTGCTTGAGCCAGGTATCCTGCAGCACCATGCCGTAATTCCTTCTCAGGCTTTTTCTGGTGATGCTTCGGATATCCGTACCGTCTACGGAAATGCCGCCCTGATCAACATCGTAAAACCGCATCAAAAGATTGATCACCGTGGTCTTTCCGCAGCCGGTGGGGCCGACCAGGGCCACTCTTTGGCCGGGGCGGACGGAAAGGTTAAAATTCTCAATCAGCTTTTGGTCCTCGCGGTAGGAGAAGGACACGCTTTCGATATCCACCCTGCCCTCGGCCTTTTCCAGCACCAGGGCGTCCTGAGCGTCGGGAAGCTGGGGCTGTTCCTCGATCAGGTCAAACACCCTGTCAGCACAGGCAAGAGCGTTTTGCAGCTCCGTCACCACGCCGGAGATCTCGTTGAAGGGCTTTGTATATTGATTGGCATAGCTCAGAAAGCAGGAGAGCTGTCCCACTGTAAGGCCTCCGTTTACCGCGGAAAGGGCTCCTGCCAGGCCGACGCCTGTATACACCAGGGAGTTCACAAATCTTGTGGAGGGATTGGTGATGGAGGAAAAGAAAATGGCTTTGAGAGAGCTTTTCTGCAGCCGGTCGTTTATCTCATCGAACTGCTCCATGGTTTTCTTTTCTCTTCCGAAAGCCCGCACTACCTTCTGCTCTCCCACCATTTCCTCAATGAGGCCCGTCTGCTCGCCCCGAACCTGGGACTGCACCCGGAACATATCGTAGGTCCTCTTCGCGATGAACCAGGCCACCAGCAGGGAAACGGGAGTGACAAGGACCACCACAAGGGAAATGGAAACATTCACGGAGAACATGAACAGCAGGGTGCCGAGAATCGTGAGCACCCCGGTAAAGAGCTGGGTAAAGCCCATCAGAAGGCCGTCGGAAAACTGATCCACATCGGCGATCATCCGGCTGACGATCTCCCCCGCGGGGTGGGCGTCCAGATACTTCAGCGGAAGCTTTTGTATCTTGCGAAAGGCGTCCGCCCGGATATCCCGGATCACCCGGTACACCACCCGGTTATTGCACAGGTTCATGGCCCACTGGCAGAGGGCCGCGGCCGCCACTACAATGCCCGCCGTGAGAAGAACTCTAAAAATGCCGGGGAAATCTACCTGCCCCGGGCCTAGGATCAGATCCACGGCGTTTCCTGTCAGGATCGGGATATAGAGAGAAGCTGCCACCGAAGCCGCCGCCAGCAAAACCGACAGCACCAGAAAGAACCACTGACGGCGGACATAGGAAAGCACTTTTTTCAGCGTACCCTTTTTGGCTTTTTTACTGCTCATTTTCTGCTCTCCTTTCCCCGGCTTACATGGTAACCCCAGTTGGGGTGTCTTCCGTTTTGAACTGAGATTCATAAATTTCCCGGTACACGGCGCAGGTCTTCATCAGCTCCTCGTGGACGCCTACGCCCACGGCTTCGCCATCGTCCAGGACCACGATGACGTCCGCCTGCCGCACGGAAGCGGCCCGCTGGGAAACAAGGACCACGGTGGGCGGGTCCTCCATATTGGCAATGGCGGTGCGCAGCTTTAAGTCCGTGGCAAAGTCAAGGGCGCTGGCACTGTCATCCAGGATAAGGATCTCCGGTTTTCTCACCAAAGCTCTGGCAATGGTAAGCCTTTGCCGCTGGCCGCCAGAAAAGTTCCTGCCGCCCTGGGCCACCGGTTCTTCCAGGCCTTTCTCCTTTTTCTCCACGAATTCTTTGGCCTGAGCCACCTCCAAAGCCTTCCAAAGCTCTTTGTCGCCGGCGTCTTCCCTGCCCCAGAGCAGATTTTCCCGTATTGAGCCGGAAAAAAGCACCGCCCGCTGGGGGACCACGCCGATCCTGCTTCTCAGCGCGTGGGGATCCCAGCGGCTTACCTCAATACCGCTTACAACAACACGGCCCGAGGTGCATTCATAAAACCCGGGAATAAGGTTAACAAGGCTTGTCTTTCCGCTGCCCGTACCGCCGATGATCCCAACCACCTGGCCGGGCTTTGCGGAAAAGCTGATGTGGGAAAGGGAGCTTTCTCCCGCCCCCCGATAAGCAAGGCTCACGTCTTCAAACACCAGGCTGCCGGGATCTTTGCTTTCCGTTTCTCCCTGTCTGGCCCCTTCTGTTCCGGCAGGCGTTTCCAGGGCGGCGCTTACCCGGTTCGCGCAGGCCATGGCCTTTGAAATGTTGATCACCAGATTCGCGAACTTGATCAGCTCTACCAGGATCTGTGCCATGTAGTTTACAAGTGCCACCACCTGGCCCTGGGTAACGGCCCCTGTGTCGGTCCGGATCCCGCCGGCCCAGATCACCGCCACCGTTCCCAGGTTTATCAGGATATAGGTAATGGGATTCATCAGGCCCGAAATTTTCCCCACAAAGGTCTGCAGCCCGGTGAGGGCCTCGTTTTCCCTGTCGAAGGCGGAAATCTCCTCCTCTTCTTTTCCGAAGGCGCGGATCACCCGAACACCCAGAAGGTTTTCCCGCACCGCCCTCAACACCCTGTCAAGGCCGGACTGCACCTTCTTATACCTGGGCATGGTCCAGAACATGATCCAAAATACGACCAAAAACAAAAGCGGGATCACCACAGCGAAAACGAGGGCGATCTTCCAATCAATGGTAAAGGCCATGATCATGGCGCCGAAGACCACAAAGGGCGAGCGCAGCAGCAGGCGAAGCGTGAGATTTACGCCGTTCTGCACCTGATTGATGTCGCTTGTCATCCGCGTGATGAGCGTAGAGGCCCCGGCCTGATCCAGTTCCGTATAAGTCAGCTCTTGAATATGTGCAAACAGAGCATGGCGAAGGCGGGTGGAAAACCCCACGGCGGCCTTGGCCGCAAAATACTGGGCGGTAAGCGAGAAGGCAAGTCCCATAACGCCCAGCGCCACCAGGATCAGACACATGTCAAGGATATAGCTTTTATCCGCAGTCTTTATTCCCACATCGATGATCGAAGCCATGACAAGGGGCACCAGAAGCTCAAAGAAAGCTTCCAGCAGCTTAAACCCGGGCGCGAGAACGCATTCCTTTCGATAGCCCTTCATATATCGAAGCAGTTTTTTCAAGCAGGGTCACCTCATGCCAAAAGATATAAGCTCAAAAACACGATCTCATTTTACCAAGTTTTCCCACGCTGCGCAACAGTTTTCCGGAGGGGCCGGCCAAAACCGCGGAAACCTTATAAAAGCTGAAAACCTGTCTTCCTGCCGGAAAGAAGACTCTTAAAAGTATTTCCGGACAAGTCTCTGGAAAACCGGGATTTGCTTTTTCTTTTCAGGCGGGGTATACTTAGCAATAGATTCGACTTACGAAGGGAGTGGTACAAATGGTTCTGGAAAAGCAGGGAAGATTCTATTTCAGAGTCGGTTCCGATGTGCTCCGTGCAAACCCGATGGACGCGGAATAAGCGGCAGATCCATTGTACGGAGCGATTTACGGATCGCCTTTTCCTATTCCGTGTGGTCGGGTTTGTGAAAATGGCATTTTCACAAACAAAGGAGCAAAGACCATGATTGAAATAGGAATGAATCACATCACAAAAAATTTTGGATTTAAAAAGATCTTAAACGGCGTCTCTCTTGAGATCATGACAGGGGAACGGGTGGCCCTGATCGGGCGCAACGGCGCCGGGAAATCCACCGTTCTCAAGCTTATCTCCGGGGAAGAGCCACCCGATTCCGGGGAGATCAGCATCCGGCGGGGCGCTTCTCTGGGGCTTTTAGAGCAGATCCCCCGTCTGCGGGAGCCGGGCAAAACGGTGAGGCAGGTGTTGCTGGAGCCCTTCTCTGCTGTGTTGGAAGCAGAGAAAAAGCTTCGGGCCTTGGAAACGGAAATGGCTTCCTGTCCTGAAGGCTCGGAAGCGCTTTTTGAGGAATACGCCAAGGTCCAGGAGCGCTATACCGCGGGAAACGGCTATGAAATGGAAGAGCGCATTTCAAAGATCGTGCAGGGCTTTCACCTTTCAGAGCTTCTGGAACGGGAATTCAACGTGCTCAGCGGAGGGCAGAAAACCGTGGTAGATCTGGCGGCGTCCGTGCTGCCGGAGCCGGATATTCTGCTGCTGGACGAACCCACGAACCACCTGGACGTAAAGACCCTGGAATGGTTTGAGGACTTTCTCGGCAAGTACCGGGGCACGGTTCTGATGGTATCGCACGACCGGTGGTTTTTGGACAGAGCCGCCACCCGAACGATCATTCTGGAAGCCGGAGAATGCACCTCCTTCGCAGGGAATTATTCCTTCAGCGTAAAGGAGCAGGAAAGGCTTATGCTGCTGGAATTCGAGCAGTACAAAAACCAGCAGAAAAAGATTGAGGCCATGAAGGCTGCCATAAAGCGCTTCCATGAATGGGGTGTGCATGGGAACAATCCCAAATTTTTCCGTAAGCAGCATGAACTGGAAAAGCGGCTTGAAAAGCTGGAGAAGCTGGAACGGCCTCAGCTTACGAAGCAAAAGGTCCCCATAAGCTTCAACGGAGGGCGCACCGGCTCTGAGGTGCTTCGGCTCAAGGATTTCTCCCTGTCCTTCGGGCAGGATACGGTTTTGCTGGAGCACGCCTCACTGCTGCTCCGGGAAAAGGACAAGCTCTGTCTGATGGGAGATAACGGAACGGGAAAGACCTCATTGATACGAGCCCTGCTGGGCGAGCTTTCCGGCTTTTCCGGGGAGATCGTATTAAACCCCGGCGTACAGCTTGGCTACATCCCTCAGGAGATCCGCTTTTCGGAAGAACAGGCCACTGTGCTCAGGACCTTCTGCCGGGAATGCTCTCTGGGGGAAGGAGAGGCCAGAAATCTTCTGGCAAAATATTTTTACACCGGAGAGAATGTGTTTAAGCGCGTCTCCTCCCTTTCCGGTGGTGAAAAGGTGCTTTTGAAGCTGGCCATTCTGCTTCAGCAAAACATAAATTTTCTCGTTCTGGACGAGCCTACGAACCACATCGATATCGAAACGAGAGAAATACTGGAAGACGCCTTAAAGGAATACGCCGGAACGCTGCTGTTCGTTTCGCATGACCGGTATTTCATCGAGAAGCTGGCCTCGCGCATCGCGGTGCTGCGGGGCAGGAAGATCGAAAGCTTTGAGGGCGGATACAACGCTTACTGCGTTTCCCGCCAAGGGATAGATCTTCCGCCGACGGACCTGTAAAAGATCTGTCATTTATTTTGCCCGCCAGGACAGATCGCCTTGCGTCCTGACGGGCATTCTGCTATACTGAAGGCAGAAAATCATCGGGAGCAAGGCCCCGAAATTCAGGAGGAATTACCATGACTGTTGTCCCCAAGCTGAACGGTCCCATTCGTCAAACCGGCGAAACCTGCCGGGTCTCTCTTCCTTTATCCTTTGAGGGTGACTGCACCTTTACGGGCCAGTTCCCCATGGAACACAAGGAAAACGCAGCGCTCCATTATGTCACTGATACCTCCGTGCCCGCCGAGGGCTACGTCCTTACGGTGGAGCCGGAAAAGATCACCATTGCCGCCTGGGATGAAAACGGCGCCTACTACGGAACGCAGACTCTCTTCCAGTTACTGGGAGAAGACAGCGCCTTGCCCTGCGGCGTATACAGCGACGCTCCCAAATACCGCTACCGCGGTTTTATGCTGGACGTGAGCCGCCACTTTTTCCCGGTGGAAGAGATCAAAAAAATACTGACCCAAATGGCCAGGCTGAAGCTCAACACCTTCCACTGGCATTTGAGCGACGACCAAGGCTTCCGCATCGAAAGCAAAAAATTCCCCGAGCTCAATGAAAAAGGCTCCTGGAGAATGGAAAACGGCGTGAAATACGGCGGCTTCTATACCCAGGAGGAAATAAAGGAAGTGGTGGCCTACGCCGAGGAACGAATGATCCAGGTGATCCCGGAGATCGATCTGCCCGGCCACACCACCGCCATCATCGCGGCTTATCCGGAGCTGAGCTGCTCCGGAGAGCCCACCGCGCCGAAGACCGGCGCGGGAATTTTCCCCCAGATTCTCTGCGGAGGAAACGAAAAGGTATATGCATTCCTGGAAGAGCTGCTCAGTGAGGTATGTCCTCTGTTCCCTTCTGAATTTTTTCACATCGGCGGCGATGAAGCTCCGAAAGGCGAATGGGAAAAATGTCCCCGCTGCCAGGAAGAAATGAAAAAACATGGGCTCCATAACGAAGAGGAGCTTCAGGCCCTGTTCACCGCCCGTTTGGCAGACATTCTGGAAAAGCACGGCAAGGCCGTCATCGGTTGGAACGAAATTCTGGCCTCCGGCAAAATGAAGGACACGGCCATTGCCCAGTACTGGACGCCTCAGGGCGCGGAATACTCCGCAAAGGAAGCGGAAAAGGGAAGAAAATTCATTTTCTCCAATGTAAATTCCTTTTATTTCGATTACGACCCCGCTCTTATCACGTTGCGCGCCACCTATGGATACGAGCCCTCCATCGTGCCCGGGCAGGAGATCCCGGCAGCGCAGGTGCTGGGGCTGGAAGCTCCCCTCTGGACAGAATATGTGGAAACCCCGGAGCGTCTGGAAGAGATGATCTTCCCCCGCGTTGCCGCGCTGGCGGAAAACGCCTGGACTCTGGAAAAGGATTTTGCGGATTTCAAGGAGCGCGTGCGCTCCACCGAGCCCTATTGGAAGAGCCAGGGCATAGCATTTTTACCCATAGAGAAAGCCGATGCTTTCGGAGAAGACTGCCTGCAGCGGGCGGCCGACGCCGTTATGGTACAGCTTGGCCGCTGGGGCGTCAGCCTGCAGCAGCCTGAAGACGAAACGAAGAAATCCGAGCTTATGGACCAGCTTCGCGGTGCGGTCATGGGAATGATCTCCGACACCTATACTGCGGAAGAAAAAGAAAAAATCGCCGCCATCCTCGCGGAAAAGCTCTCATGAAACACATTCTGCTGATTGCCACCGGGGGCACCATTGCTTCCCGGAAAACAGAAAACGGGCTGGCCCCGGGCATTTCACCCGAGGAGCTTTTACGGCACATACCGGACGCCGCTTCCTTCTGTACCGTAGATACAGTCCAGCCGCTGAACCTGGACAGCACCAATATCAGGCCGGAGCACTGGCTGCTGTTGTCAGAGCTTATCGAAAAGCACTATGAGGCCTACGACGGCTTTGTCGTGTGCCACGGCACAGATACCCTCGCGTATACCGGGGCGTCCCTTTCCTACCTTTGCCGCAATACCGGGAAGCCCATCGTGCTGACGGGGGCCCAAAAGCCCATCGACCGGGAGGACACCGACGCAAGACAGAATCTGCTGGACAGCCTGCGGGTGGCCTGCGAAGAAAGCATCGGCGTGTGTATCGTGTTCGGCGGTCATGTGATCGCCGGAACAAGGGCCAGAAAGACCCGCACCAAAAGCTATAACGCCTTTTCCAGCCTCAATTTCCCCGACCTTGCGGAGGTGAGAGACCGGCGGGTGCTGCGGTTTATCCCCTGGGCTCCGGAAGGGAAGCCCGTATTTACCCACTGCCTCAATACAAAGGTGGTGCTTTTGAAGCTGATCCCCGGGCTGCCCGCCGGCGCGTTTTCCGCCGCGGGAAAGCTCTGTGACGGGCTGATCATAGAAAGCTACGGCGTAGGCGGGATCCCCGACCAGTATCTTGAAGAACTGGACGCCCTGGTGCGCGTTGGGAAAACCATTGTGATGGCCACCCAGGTGCCTCAGGAGGGCAGCGACCTTTCCGTATATCAGGTGGGCCATCGGGTAAAGGAGCGGTACGGCCTGCTGGAAACCTACGATATGACGCTGGAAGCCACTGTCACAAAGCTCATGTGGGTTTTGGGGCGCTCTTCCGATCCTGAAGAGATCCGCCGCCTGTTTTACACACCCATAAATTACGATCTGCTGTTTTAGGGCTTAAAGCACGGAAAAATTTTTTGATAAGCATTGTTTTCGATGAAAAAGGACGGACCTGCTGCAAAATATCGCATTTTGCAGCAGGTCCGTTTTACCGTGCAAGCCGTCGTGAAATTTCAAGAAAGCCTTTTGTAGAAAAGGATAAAAAGAGAGGAAATTCAAAATTCAATACGGCAGCAGTTTGTTTAGCTCTCTTAACAGCTTTGCTTTCATTTCAGACAATTCTTCGTCGGTGGGAACGCTTTCGTCATGGTACATTTTTTCCATGGGATACCACCATACCGGGCCTTTCCCGTTTTTTCCATATCCGTCTAAATCGCCGCTGGTCCTCGGAAATAAGTGCCAGTGAATATGAGAATCTCCATTTCCCAACAGCTCATAATTCATTTTTTCTGCTTTAAAAGCCTTTGAAACCGCTTCTGCAACAACAGACATCTCTTCCAGAAATTTAATTCTCTGAGTTTGATTCAACTGGAATAATTCTGTTTTATGTTCTTTGTAAAGGAATAAGGTATATCCTCTAAAATGCTGATGGTCGCCAATCACTACATAACCGGTTGTAAGCTCCTTGACAAAGTAGCGATTTTCTCCATTTTTACTTTTTTCAATTCTATCGCATATGAAGCACATACGAGGCCCATCCTGTATCGCTTGATTTTCAGATTGATCCATCTTGCGTGAACACACCCTGGCCTTTGCGCGGATTTTTCCGCCCTTACGATATTATCCCTTTTGGCCAGGTCCTCTTTCCCGCGATTTTACTGCTTTTCCTGCCCGGTCACTTTTCCGGTTTCTCCGGAAGCTGAGATGCTTTTTCGATGATCTCCGGCTTTCCTACATACTGCATGTTGGGATAGACGATCTCCAAAAACTCATCGGGAAAATATTTGTCAAAGAAAATCTGCACGCCGTTTTCGGCGGGGATGTCATTGATCCGCTGAGACTGCCGGTAGACCGCTCCGGCGGAAAGTGCCATGTCGAGCACCATAAATACGGACAGGGACACCGTCAGGATCTTCCCCACCCTTTTGGGGATCTTCTGAACCATACGGGAAATGACCGGGTAAAGGTCCTTTACCCATACAAGGCCCAGGATCCCCCAGAAAAAGGCGTAAAGCAGATTTGTCCTTCCGCTGATGTTCAGCGGCGAATCGCTGTATTCCCAGGAAACTGTTCCAAACACGGCCTGCTGGAAAAAGCTGCACAGATATTCGAACGCGCCGCCTAACACCATGCTGGCCACGAAGATCAGAGAATCCCTCTGGTTGTACATCTTGTAAAGCAGCAGGGTGATGACCACCGCGCCAAATCCATAAACGATGATGAAGGGCCCGAAGACAAGGCTTACCCTGAGCTGAAATTTGTAGGGCGGCTTTACCAAAGCATAAACGGTTTCCAGTAAAAAACCGACCACGTTGCCGATCATGAAGATCCAGAACAGCTTCGCGTAACAAATCCCAAAGGCAAAGGGCGTTTCTTCCCCTTCCGGAACCTTCGCCTCATAGGCCTGAACGGCGGCCTCGTTCCTTCTTTTGATGGCCTCGGAGGACCTTCTGCGGATGCCGTCCACATTTTGCCGGAGGGCCTCAAGCTGTTCGTTGTGCTTTAAGGAATGCAGATCCGGAAAAGCCCGGAGCAGACGGCGGTGCAGAGGATTTGCCTGCAATGCCTTCCTGTATTTTTCCCGGAGCCTTGCCGCTTCCTTCTGCCAGTTTTTCTCAAACTCCTGCCGGTGCTCTTCCACAACCGTTGCCCCGGCATAGAGGGTCTCTCCCAGCTTATCGGAGCCCGACTTCAGCTTGCCGGAAACATATTCCAGATTTTTGAGCTTCCGGTTCAGGCCGATAATGGCCACCACAGTCACCGCGAAATCCGCCAGAACGAGCCCCAAAAGCACACAGAGCAGCACGATCCCCAGCGTGCGCGGGATAAGGGCCACAAGACGGCGGGTAACGGGCATTACCCAGCCCACCACAGCAGTGCCGGCAAAAGCCCACACCACGGAGAACTTCAGACAGATATAGCCGTTTAAATTGTGGGGCTCATTGGAATAATCCCACCATTTCTGGTGAAAGATCTTCTCCAGCAGGAAACCCGCCAGCCATTCCAGAGCGGAGCCCAGCACCATGCTTCCCACCAGAAGAACAGGAAGATTATGCCCCAAAGGACGCAGGCAGAAATCGATCAGCACCACACCAAAGCCATAGATCGGGCACAGAGGCCCGTTCAAAAAGCCACGGTTCACAAACCGCTTTTCCACCGCGGCGGCAAAAACGACCTCACCGCACCAGCCGAGAAAAGCATAGATCAAAAAGCACCAAAGATATGTATACAACATCCCATTTTCCCCTTCAAGGTGAGCTTAACACCTTTTCAATTCATTTCCCAAAAGCCATTGGTAAACATTCGATCAGATCGGTAGGCAGCATGGAACGCATACCGTACCGCTTCGCGCAAAGATCTCCCGCCAGACCGTGAAACCACACGCCCGCGGCGGCGGCCTCAAAGGCCGGTGTGCCCTGAGCGGCCAGCGCGGCGACCATCCCCGCCAGCACGTCCCCGCTTCCTCCCTTTGCCATGCCAGGATTCCCGGTGGGATTAACAGCACACCTGCCGTCAGGAGCGGCAACCACCGTTCTTGCCCCCTTCAGGGCCACCACAGCCCCTGTTTCCCTGGCCTTTTCCCGGGCGGCCCCCAGGCGGTCCGCCTGGATCTCCGCGATGGAATCCCCGCAGAGCCTGGCCATTTCACCGGGATGGGGCGTAAGGATCAGGGGAATGTCCATATCCTCCAATATTCCGGGGTGGGCGGCGCAGAAATTCAAAGCGTCGGCATCGGCCACCAGCGGAACAGAACAGTGAGAAAACACCACGGGACAGACCGTTTCGGAAAGCTCCCCTAAGCCGCAGCCCACAAGACAGCCGGTAGCCTTTTCCAGCGCGCCGCACAGCCGTTCGGCGCTTTCTCCCCGGCGGTTCTCCCAATCCAAAACCAGAAAGACCGCCTCGGGAACAGCCTGAGCCAGAATGGGATAAAGCTTCTTCTCCACAGCGATCTGCAGAAGCCCTATGCCGCAGCGCAGCGCGGCCCTGGCCGCCATGATGCAGGCTCCCGCCATGCCGTAGCTTCCGCAGACGAGAAGGAGCTTTCCCATATTTCCCTTGTTGCTTTGGGGGTCGGGAACCTTCAGGCAGCTCCGGGCAAATTCCCTGTCAGTCTCCTGCATGCGGGTTTCTGCCGCTTCCGTCAGCACCGTGGTCACGCCCACTTTCCGCACCACGGTTTCGCCGCAGTATTCCAATCCGGGATAAGAGGCGTTTGCCGGCTTCTTTCCTGTAAAGGTCACCGTCACGTCGGCACGGAAGGCTCCCTGAGCCACCCTGCCCGTATCGCATTCCACTCCGCTGGGAAGATCGGCGGAGATCCGCAGGCAGTCCCGCTGACCGGCAAGGCGGAGCAGCTCCGCCGGAACACCCGAAAGCTCTCCCCGGAAATTAAAGCCGAACACGCAGTCAACGATCCCCTCGGCCCGGCGCAGCTCTTCGGCGGTCTCTTCCCGAAGCACCTCTCCGTCCAGAACCCTTACCTCCGGCGGCAGCAGGGAAAAAGCACGGCGGGCCAGCTCGGAAGCGGGATCGCCCTGGGCGAGGATCACGGTACACCGGGCGCCCTTTTCCAAAAGCTTTCTGGCGCACACAAAACCGTCCCCTCCGTTATTGCCCTTTCCGCAGAGCAGAACGATGTGTTTCCCCTTTATCGGCCGCAGGCGGCTTTCCGTTTCCCCGGCAAGAGCCGTTCCCGCGTTTTCCATCAGAGTTTTGAGCGGTACGCCGGAGCGGCTTGCAAGCTCCTCTACCCGCTGCATTTCTTCTTTCGAGAACAATTTCACAATCATCCCTCCCGGAGGTATTGACAAATTCCGAAAAGCTTTAGTAGAATAATACCAGCAAATGGTCTTCGGGGCAAGGTGTAATTCCTGACCGGCAGTAAAGCCTGCTTTCCTTTTCCGGCAAGGCTCACAGTCTGCGAACAGCGGAAATCTCCGCTGCCGAATCGGTGAAATTCCGATACCGACGGTACAGTCCGGATGAAAGAAGATCGGGAGGCGGGCTTGCGCCTCTCCTGTTTCCCGAAGCGTCTTTCACGCTTCGGCTTTTTTATTTCCCCAAAACAAGGACTTTTGCGAACCTATATTATCATCGGGAAGCGGAAAAAGCTTCCCAAAAGAAAGGATCTGGTTCTGTGCAAAAGAAAGAGTTCAACGTGAGGAAGCTGGCCGTGGTGGCCGTCATGGGGGCCGTGGCGGCGGTGCTGATGCTTTTAAGCTTCAGCTTACCGATGATCATACCCGGCTTTATCAAAATGGATTTTTCAGAGCTGCCCGCCTTGATCGCCGCCTTTGCCATGGGGCCCCTGGCCGGCGTAGGCGTGTGCTTTGTGAAAAACCTTGTCAACGTGACCCTCACTTCCACCGCCGGCGTAGGCGAGCTGTGCAATTTTCTGTTGGGCGCGGCCTTTATGATCCCCGCGGGGCTCATATATAAAAAACGCACCACCCGCCGGGGCGCTTTGCTGGCTTCTCTGGCAGGAGCGGCCGCCATGGCCGTTTTCAGCCTGCCCCTCAATTATTTTGTGACTTATCCTGCTTATTCCCTGTTTTACGGACTTCCCATGGAAGGGATCCTCGGGATGTACCAGGCGATCCTCCCCAGCGTAAACAATTTATTTGAGGCTCTGCTGTGGTTCAACGTGCCCTTCACCTTTGTAAAGGGCCTCTGCGACGTGTTACTCACCTTCCTGCTGTACAAGAGCCTTTCTCCGGTGATCAAAAATGCCGCAGGCGGCAGAAAATGAGCGCCCGCTTCACACGCTCTTTGTTCAGCCCTTTTTGAAAAACCTAAAAAGAGGAGGCACAGGGCATTCTTCGTAAAGAAGAGTACCCTGTAATTTTTTGAACAACATATTTTGCCAACCAGCAGTTGCATAAATGGCTCTTTTCGGTTGGTTTCTCATATTCGCGTGATATGATATAATGAAGCATCAATAATCGGAGGAAATCCTTATGAATATCGTTAATATGATAAAAAAGTTACGAACTGATGTGCATATGTCCCAAGAACAATTTGCCGAGCTGTTTGGTGTTTCAAGGCAATCAGTGCAGAAATGGGAAAGCGGCACTGCTTTGCCGGAACTTGAAAAGCTTATTAAAATTTCCAAATACTTTGATATTTCTCTTGATGCTTTGGTACTCGACAGCGATACCCGTATCACGGAAGAACTAAAGTTTAATAAAACTTTGAAACCCAGATATGCCAATATGCACGAATGGGAATCCTATTCTTCGAACCTGCTTACGGAGTATCAGCAATCTATGGAAGAGGGATTGAATTTATCAGCATACGTTGATTTGTTTACCGCAGTATCCAAAATTCCGAAAAGTGAAACGAAAGAAAAATTGGGAGATATTTTGTTTGACATTGTTTACCATGCTAAAACAGCAGAAAACTATAAATATATCGAACCGTCTACACTTGAGGAAATAAGGAATTTAAGAAAAGGGGCTCAGCCGTTGACCCATGTTGATAGAGAACGCTTAAAAAACAGAATTCACGGAGCATGGGTCGGTAGAATTTGCGGATGCCTTTTAGGAAAAACGGTTGAAGGTATTAGAACGGATGAATTGATTCCTTTCTTAAAAGAAACAGATAATTATCCCATGCATAGGTATATTTTATATAGTGATCTGAATGACGATATATTAAACAAATATAAATTCCGATTCGCAAATAGGTGTTATGCAGATAAAATAAACGGTATGCCGGTAGATGATGATACAAATTATGTTGTGCTGGCACAGCAGGTCATCGAAAAATACGGCAGGGATTTTACCTCCTACGATGTTTCAAGAGCGTGGCTGGCTTTGCAAAGCAAGGATGCATATTGCACTGCTGAACGCGTAGCGTTCTGTAACTTTGTGAAAGGATTTGAGCCGCCTGAGTCCGCTAAATACAAGAATCCGTATCGTGAATGGATCGGTGCGCAAATTCGCGGTGACTATTTCGGTTATATCAATCCCGGCAATCCCGAAATCGCCGCCGAAATGGCATTTCGTGATGCATCTATTTCCCATGTTAAAAACGGTATCTATGGTGAAATGTTTGTTGCAGCTATGCTTGCTGTTGCAGCCGGTACGGACAACATCAAGGATATTATCTCAGGAGGGCTTGCACAAATTCCTTACACCTCCAGGCTGTATGAGGCAATTACCGGTGTTTTGTCAGGCTTTGAAAACATGGTTTCACAGAAAAGCTGTTTTGCCGATATCCACAGCCGTTATGATGAATATTCGGGTCATGGTTGGTGCCACGCCATATCGAATGCTATGATCGTTGCAGCAGCTCTGCTTTACGGAAACGGTGATTTTGGAAAATCTATTTGTATGGCAGTAGAAAACGGTTTTGACACGGATTGTAACGGTGCAACTGTAGGTTCTGTATTGGGAATGACAAAGGAGATAGACGGTATAGATGAAGTTTGGAAAAATCCCATAAACGATACTCTGCACACCTCTATATTTGGTGTTGGAACGGTAAAAATTTCAGACAGAGTAAAACAAACTTTGAAGCACGTTCAGTGAATTTATATAAACAGGAGCAATTCATTTTGAACCGCTCCTGTTTATTTTATGTCTATCCATATTGCGAGCATGGATTTTGATACCAAAATCCAAAACAAGCCGAAAGCCATAGTGGGCGACAACTTTTTTACAAAATGCCGTCCACAGGTCTCCTCTTAGTTTATGCTCTTCCGAATTTTTCAAACTTCAGGCTGCGGGGAATAAATTTCTTGAGCGCTTCCTGCAGCTCTTCGTCCGGGTCAAAAACCACCAGGGTCTTTCCTGTTTTTTTGCTTTGCACGATCATGTACCAGGAACCCTGACGGTCAGCAGACTGGGTGGCAAACACACGCTGATCGAAAGAACGGTTTTTTAGCCTTTCCTCGTTTTCCAGATAGATGCCAATGTCCTCGCAGGTATCGCACTCAAAGGAGGTCAGGCGTTTTCTGGTGGCACGGTTCATAATCTTATCCACAGCCACAAAGCCGTTTGTCAGGCTGTATTCATATTCCAGCATCCTCATGGAAATCAGCTTGTACCCGCCGTAAATGGCGCCCGCGGCGATCAGCAGCGTAAGCATGGGGAAAGCCAGCACCATAAAGCCCAGAACAAAGCCCACGAAGGTAAGTACAATGATCCCCACTACCACGCCCAGCGTGATAAGCAGGTCTTTCGACTCGAATTTTTTCTTGACCATCTTTTCAATAAAAACATCATTCATAGCACACAATTCCTTTCCCAAGGCCCTCTTCCCGGAAAGACCCGAATTTCAAAATAATGTGTTTTAAGTATAACATGCTTTCGATAGTGTTTCAACAAGCTTTTCCGAATTTCCTTCTGAGATAAAAGAAAGTTTCGGTAAAATCTTGAAAAAACCTTTTCTCTGTGATAAAATGGCTTAAAACGCAGTGAAGAAAGAAAGTACCCCTGTTCTTCGCACGGTCAGAGAGTTTGCGCCATCGGCTGAAAGCGCGGATACGGGCCGGCAGGGAGAAGTTCCTTTCGGAGCGGCAGGGCTGAACCCCGGGCGGCGGTCTTTTCGCTGTCTTTCCGGCTGTAGGCTCTGACGGAACAGGCCACGTTACAGGCCGGAAAAGGGCGGGCGCTTTTTTACGGAAGCAGCCTGCTGAACTTGGGTGGTACCGCGTAGCGAATGCTTCGCCCCTTGGACCTTGAGGGCGAAGCTTATTTTTTGCCCCGAAATCATAGAAGGAACCTCCGGATCGATCGTTCAGGCACACCCCGGCGGCAGATCTCCCGTCTGTCTTTTGCTCCAAAAGCTTGGAATGCACAAAGCATCCCCACGATTTTGGGTCTTTGACAAGCGCACTATCCTCCCGCCGGTCTGACTTGTCCATTGGATCAGAGCTTCCACAAAGAAAGGATGAAAACCATCGCATGAAGGAAAAAATCGAATTACTGCGCAGCGCGTTTGAGCGGGAGCTGGCTGAAGCCAGGAACAGTGAAGCCCTGGAAAAGCTGCGTGTGGCCTATCTCGGCAAAAAGGGCTCCGTAACCGAGCTTTTGAAGGGCCTCAAGGACGTAAGCGCCGAGCAGAAAAAAGAAATGGGCCAGCATATCAACCTGCTGAAAAAGCAGGTTGAGGAACATATTGCCGACCGGGTCGAGAAGATCAAAGCTGCCGAAGAGGAACAGCTTGTCGCTTCCGCCGAGCAGTATGACGTCACTCTGCCCACCCCCTCGCAGATTGGCTCTTACCATCCTGTTACCATCATTCAGCGGCAGTTGGAAGAAATTTTTGTTTCCATGGGCTTTACCGTGGAGGATTACCCGGAGATCGTTACCGATTATGAATGCTTTGAGGCGGTAAACGTCCCCAAGGACCACCCGGCAAGAGATATGCAGGACACCTATTATCTCGACAACGGTCAGCTTCTGAAGACCCATACCTCCGCCGCCCAGAATTTCATTCTGCGGAAATACGGCGCGCCGGTACGGGCCATTTTCCCCGGGCGCTGCTTCCGGAACGAGGCCACCGACGCCAGCCACGAAACCACCTTCTTCCAGATGGAGGGCGTTATGGTGGACAGAAACATCTCCATTTCCAACCTCATTTACTTTATGAAGGCCATGCTTTCAGAGGTCTTTGAAAGGGATGTAAAGGTGCGCCTGCGCCCCGGCTTCTTTCCCTTCGTGGAACCGGGCTTCGAACTGGACATCAACTGCCTGATCTGCGGCGGGGAAGGCTGCTCCACCTGCCACCACTCCGGCTGGGTGGAGCTTTGCCCCTGCGGCATGATCCATCCCAACGTGCTGAAGGAAGGCGGGATAGATCCGGAGGAATACACCGGCTTTGCTTTCGGCCTGGGGCTGACAAGGCTCGTCATGATGAAGTACGGCGTCAAGGACATCAGAGATCTGAACAGCGGAAATCTTCAGTCCCTGTCTCAGTTCATCCATGAATAAAGGAAAGGAAGGAAAGAGAAAATGCTTATTTCCATGAACTGGATCGGCGATTTTGTAGACCTTTCCGGACTGGATCTGGAAAACCTGATCCACCGTTTTACCCTTTCCACCGCGGAGGTGGAAGAGGTTTTCCATATGGGAGAAAACCTGCGGGACGTGGTCGCCGGCAAGATCCTTACCGTAGAAGCCCATCCCGATTCCAAGAAGCTTCATCTTCTCACCGTGGATGGCGGCGATAAGATCTACAATGTGGTATGCGGCGCGCCTAATGTCCGCGAGGGGCTCATCGTTCCCTTTGTAAAGGAGGGCGGCATGGTGGGCGGCCAGGAGATAACCTGCGCCACAATCGCCGGTTATGAATCTCACGGCATGTGCTGCTCCGAGCATGAGCTGGGCATTTCCGCCGATCATTCCGGCCTGTGGGAGCTGCCTGAGGACACCCCCGTGGGCAAGGACATGACAGTGCTTTATGACATTCGGGACGTGGTCTTCGAAGTGGACAACAAATCGCTGACCAACCGCCCCGACCTGTGGGGCCATTACGGCATTGCCCGGGAATTTGCCGCTCTGACAGGTCGTGAGCTCAAGCCCCTTGAAACCGTATCGCTGGCCGAATTTGACGGCCTAGACCCCATAGAGATTAAGGTGGAGGACAAGGAGCTCTGCCTTCGCTATTCCGGCTTGAAGGTGAGGAACATCCGGAAAAAGGTCAGCCCCGTCAATATGCGCATCCGCCTGTTCTACTGCGGGAGCCGGGCCATCAACCTTCTGGCGGACCTCACAAACTACCTGATGCTGGAAATGGGCCAGCCCATGCACGCTTTTGACTGCGCCAAGGTGGACTGCATCGAGGTAAAGCGCTTCCCGAAGCATTTCACCTTCCAGACTCTGGACGGCGTAGAACGGGAAATAGACGAAAACACCCTGATGATCTGCTCCAGGGGAGAGCCTGTGGCAGTGGCCGGCATCATGGGCGGCCTTGCCTCTGAAATAGAGGACGATACAGACAGCCTTCTGCTGGAATCCGCCACCTTCGACGCCGTCAGCGTCAGGCGGTCCACCGTAAGGCTCGGCCTTCGCACGGATGCCTCCATGCGCTATGAAAAAACGCTGGATCCCGAAATGACCGTTACCGCTATTGCCAGGTTTTTGAAGCTCCTGCAGGATATCGACCCGGAGGTCCAGGTGATCTCCCGGCTTTCAGACGTTTACGTAAGGAGATATCCCCAGGTCTCGCTCACCTTTGACAAGGCCTATGTGGACCGGTATACCGGCATTGGGATCTCAGACGAGCGGATCCTCTCCACCCTGCGTTCCCTGGGCTTCGGCGCTGAGCAGAACGGAACTGAGTTCCGTGTGGAAGTCCCCTCCTGGAGAGCCACTAAAGACGTGACCATCAAGGCGGACATCATTGAGGAGATCACCCGCATTTACGGCTACGACAATTTTGAGATTGCCACCACCCTCAGCCCCCTTTATCCCAGGAAGAAAAGCGCCGCAAATAAATCGGACAATTTTGCAAAGGATATTCTGGTACAGCGTTACGGCCTGCACGAGATCCATTCCTATATCTGGTTCGACGCGAAAAAATGCCGGGAGCTGGGGCTTGAGGTAGAAGAAAACGTGAAGCTTTTGAGCCCCCAGTCGCCGGATCTGGAAACGCTGCGCACCAACATGGGTCCCACGCTGCTTTCCGTCGTGCAGGAAAACAAGACCTTCGCGCCGGAATATGGCGTTTTCGAGATCGGCCGGGTGTGCGAGGGCAAAAAGGAAAATGGGGAATGCCTGGAAAAGAAGGTGCTGGGCGCGGCGCTTTACAGCCGCACGCAGAGCGAAAGAGAGCTTTTCTTCCGCGGCCTTGAGATCCTGAAGGCTCTCGGTGCCGAGATCAAGCATGCAGAGCTCGGCTTTGCGAATATTTCCCCGGTTCACGCCTGGCAGCATCCGAGAAACACCGCGGGCATTTCCTGTGGTGGAAAGGAGCTGGGCTGGATCTCCACGGTCCATCCCTCCGTGCTGGGCCGGCTGGACCGCAAAGCCAACCTGATCTGCTTCCAGCTTGACATGGACGCCTTTGCCGCTCTGGCCCCCGGAAATACGGTTTACGAAGAGCCCTCCAAATACCCGGGCATCGATATCGACCTGTCTCTTTCCGTGCCTGAGGGGCTGCGCTTTACAGACCTGACTCCTGCCTGGTCGGGGATAGACTCTTCCCTGCTTTCCGGCGTGAGCCTGATCGACTCTTTCTCCCAGAACGGAAAGAACAGCCTGACGCTGCGGTTCGCGTTTATCTCCCGGGAAAAGACCCTGTCAAAGGAAGAGGTGCAGCCCATGGTAAACGAGATCGTTTCCGGGCTTGCCGATATCGGCGTAACACAGCGGGCCTGAGAGGCAGTTCAGGTATCCGCTTCAAAGGGATTTCACGATTTTTCAAAAAAGAGGCCGGGAAAAGCCTTGCAATTCCTGAAAGAATCCTGTATCATTAAAAGATGGATATAAAAGAAAGGTAGGTGTTCCACATGCCGGAGGATTTTTCAAACAACAATACCATCACCTTTTCCATGGGAGAAGTAAAGGAAGCGGATATGAGGCGCATTCTGCTTACCGTGTATGACGCCCTGAAGGAAAAGGGATATAATCCCATCAGCCAGATCGTGGGATATCTGCTGAGCGAGGATCCCACCTACATTACCACCCACAACAACGCCCGCAGTCTGGTGCGCAGGATCGACAGAGACGAGCTTTTAAAGGCCATGGTCCGTTCCTATCTGGGTGAATGAGGAAAACTGACATAGAAAGAGCGTGATTTTTTGAGCGAACAGAAAACGTCCGCCAGCCAGAGCTTCCCCACCTACAAGGGAAAGCCCCTGGTCCGCTCGGGCGACACCATTTATTACGGCAGCATGCAGGACAAATATGTGATCAAGATCGATATCAAGACAAAGAAGAAGGTCGGCGATCTGGATGTGGCCGATAAGGTCACGGTGCAGCTCATGTACACCGATCCCGAAATACGCACCAGAAAGCAGATCGTGAAAACCAGCGAGAAAAACGGGCTGTATCTGGCTCTGGATATCGCTGAGGTCTGGCTCACAAGAGCGTTGGCCGAATGATTTTGATCTGATATGCCGAAAGGCAGGCCGCGGCAGCCGCCGCAAGCCTGCCTTTTTTGATGTTAGAGATTAGTTGTTAGTAATTAGAAAGGACATAAGGATAAGGGCAAGATCCTTCGTCGAGGAGCAAGGCTTCTTCTCCTCAGGATGACAGGAAAAGGGAGAATGTACAATGTAGAGTGTAGAAATAAGGGGCGGAAAGAGATGAAAGGCACGGGCTCTAACGACTAACAACTGTAAGCTGGCGACTAAAAATTCACGGCTTTTTTGCGCTATTTAGAACTGCGGTTCTTCTTCCAGCTTGAGGAGCGTTTCGCCGAGCAGGCGGATGCAATCCTCCAGGTCCTTCCAGTTTCCTACCTCCACAGAGCTGTGCATGTATCGGAGAGGAATAGAAACAAGGGCCATGGGAATCCCCTCTCCTGTTTTGTTGACCATATCGCCGTCGGTACCGGTATAGCTTCCGGCAACCTCCCACTGCACCTTTATATTCTGCTCCTCCGCCGTTTCCTGCAAAAGGCGGTTCAGCCTCTTGTTCACGGGAGAACCCATGCAGAGCACGGGGCCGGAGCCCAGCTTCACTTCTCCGGTATCGGCGGGATCGGTGCCGGGCGCGTCGCTTGCCCAGGTAACATCGACAATGAGAGCAAGCTCTGGCTTCACTCTGGCGGCGGCATAATAAGCGCCGCGCGTGGTAGTTTCCTCCCCCACGGTGGTAGCGGCATAGATCCCCATCTTTGCACCACGCTCAGCGGCATATTTTGCAGCCTCCAATACCACAAAGGCCCCGGTGCGGTCGTCCAATGCCCGGCAGGTAAAGCAGTCGTTCAAAAGCTCCCGGACCTGCACGTCCGCGCATACGGGGTCGCCCACGGAAACAACGGCCTTGGCTTCCTCCTTGGTGGTTGCCCCAATGTCCACGATCAAGTCGGAAACCTCTGTATTTTCTTTTTTCAAAAGGTCGCTCCATACGGCCACAACGCCGCTTACCATCCGGTCGCCATGCCAGATCTGCATGGGCGCGCCGAGATAAAGCCTGCAGCGAACGCCTCCGGCCTTTGCCAGGTGGACCCTGCCGCTTTCGTCAATATGCGTTACCACAAAGCCGATCTCATCCATGTGGCCGCACAAAAGCACCTTCCTTTCCGCCTGAGGGTTCACCACGGTGACCGCGTTCCCCGTAGGGTCGGTATACTGCGCGCCGGCAAAGCTCTTTCCGAATTCCAGCGCCTTCTGCTGGTTCTTTTCCTCATACCCGCTGACAGAAGGCGTGGTAAGAAGTTCCTTCAAAAATTCCCTGTTCATATGCTTCTCTCCCAACCGATGATTGATTTTCAGTGCAACTATACCACAAATCATTTCCGCGCGCAACGCCTCCGAATAAGAAAAACGGGGCCGCGGAAAATCGGAATTCCGCGGCCCCACCCGCCTTTTCTCACTTTTCCAGCAGCGGATTCAGGAACTGGCCGGTATAGGAGCCCTCTACCTTCGCCACCTGCTCTGGAGTACCCTGGGCAACAATTTCGCCGCCCCGGTTTCCGCCCTCCGGGCCCAGGTCGATGATGTGGTCGGCGGTCTTGATGAGATCAAGGTTGTGCTCGATCACCACCACGGTATTACCGGCATCCACCAGCCTTTGCAGCACCTCTATCAGCTTGTGGACATCGGCAATATGCAGGCCGGTAGTGGGCTCGTCCAGAATATAGATGGTGCGCCCGGTGGAACGGCGGGAAAGCTCGGTAGCCAGCTTTACGCGCTGAGCCTCGCCGCCGGAAAGAGTGGTGGCGGGCTGACCCACCTTCACATAGCCCAAGCCCACATCCACCAGGGTCTGAAGCTTTCTCGAAAGCTTCGGAATATCCCGGAAGAAGTCGAGAGCTTCCTCGGCGGTCATTTCCAGCACGTCGTAAATGCTCTTTCCCTTATACTTTACTTCCAGCGTCTCCCTGTTGTACCGGTGGCCCTTGCACACCTCGCAGGGAACGTACACGTCGGGCAAGAAATGCATCTCAATACAGATGATGCCGTCACCCTGGCAGGCCTCGCATCTGCCTCCTTTTACGTTAAAGGAGAAGCGGGAAGCGTTGAAGCCCCGCATTTTAGCGTCCTGAGTGCTGGCAAAAAGCTCCCGGATATCGGTGAACAGCCCGGTATAGGTGGCCGGATTGGAACGAGGCGTTCTGCCAATGGGGGACTGGTCGATCTGAATGACCTTATCCAGATGCTCCATACCCCGGATCTCCTTGTGAGCCCCGGCATGGGTGTGGGCCCGGTTCAGCTCCGCAGCCAGCTTTTTATAAAGGATCTCATTGATCAGGGAGGATTTTCCCGAACCGGAAACGCCTGTGACACACACAAATTCTCCCAGCGGGATCTTCACATCGATCCCCTTCAGGTTATTCTGGGCAGCTCCCACGATCTCCAGAAAATTCCCGCTGCCCTTTCTGCGCTTTTCGGGGACCTCCACCTTCTTTTTTCCGCTCAAATACTGACCGGTCACAGATCCCTTGCATTTTTCAATGCCCTTGACCGGACCGGCATATACGATCTCTCCGCCGTGGATTCCCGCGCCGGGGCCCACGTCCACCAGGTAATCCGCCGCCCGCATGGTGTCTTCATCGTGCTCCACCACGATCACGGTGTTTCCCAGGTCTCTCAGGCGCTTCAAAGTTTCCAGCAGCTTCTGGTTATCCCGCTGGTGCAGGCCGATAGAGGGCTCGTCCAGAATATAGAGCACGCCCATGAGAGAAGAACCGATCTGGGTAGCCAGGCGGATGCGCTGGCTCTCCCCGCCGGAAAGGGTGCCGGAAGACCTGGAAAGAGTCAAATATTCCAGCCCAACGCTGCTTAAGAAGCCCAGGCGGGCCTTGATCTCTTTGACGATGGGCGCGGCAATCAGCTTTTCCCGTTCGGTAAGCTCCAGCCCGTCTACAAATTCCAGAGCCTCTGTCACCGATTTATCGCAGAGCTCGCTGATGTTGATGCCGCCTACGGTAACGGCCAGACTCTCCTTGGAAAGCCGCCTGCCATGACATTCATCGCAGGGTACGGCGCTCATATAGGTTTCAATCTCCTCCTTGATCCAGTTGGAGGAGGTGTCGTGGAACCGGCGCTCCAGGTTGTTGATCACGCCCTCGAACTCGGCCATATAGGTGCCGCTGCCGTATTCGCTTACCCGCTTGAGCTTTATCTTTTCGCCTTTCGTTCCATACAGCAGAATATCCACTATTTTGTCGGGCAGCTCTCCGATGGGGGTATCCAGAGAAAAGTGGTAATGCTCCGCAAGGCCCCTCATATACATGGCGGCGATGGTGCTGCCCTCCATGGCCCAGCCGCTGGCCTTCAAGCCTCCTTTATTGATGGAAAGCCGCTTGTCAGGAATGATGAGATCCGGATCAATGCGCATGAACACACCGAGGCCGGTACACTTTTTACAGGCACCGAAGGGATTATTGAAGGAGAACATCCGGGGAGAAAGCTCATCAATGCTGACCCCGTGCTCCGGGCAGGCGTAATTCTGGGAAAAAGTGATATCCTCTCTCCCCTCCACGCTGACCACCACAACGCCGCCGGTAAGCCCCGCGGCCACCTCGATGGAATCAGCCAGGCGGGAACGGATATCCGGCTTTACCACAAGCCGGTCCACCACGATCTCTATGGTGTGCTTCTTATTCTTTTCCAGGGAAATAGTTTCATTCAGGTCATAGATCAGGCCGTCCACCCTGGCGCGGACAAAGCCGGAGCGCCGGGCGGCGTCAAATTCTTTTTGATGCTCTCCCTTTCTGCCCCGCACAGTGGGGGCCAACACCTGGATCTTGCTCTTTTCCGGCAGGGCCAGCACCTGGTCCACGATCTGATCCACCGTCTGCTGCTTGATCTCCCTGCCGCAGATGGGGCAGTGGGGAATGCCGATGCGGGCATATAAAAGCCTGAGGTAATCGTAAATTTCCGTCACCGTTCCCACAGTGGAGCGGGGGTTCTTTGAGGTTGTCTTCTGGTCGATGGAAATGGCGGGAGAAAGCCCGTCAATCAGGTCCACATCCGGCTTTTCCATCTGCCCCAAAAACATTCTGGCATAAGAGGAAAGGCTCTCCACATACCGGCGCTGCCCTTCGGCGTAAATGGTATCGAAGGCCAGCGACGATTTTCCCGAACCGGAAAGGCCGGTCAAAACCACCAGCTTGTCCCTGGGAATTGTCACGTCCACATTTTTCAGGTTATGTTCTCTGGCGCCGTGCACCACAATTTGATCAAGGCTCATTGTTTCCTTTTATCCTTTCTTTGCTGACTTTTCGCAAACCCCTATCGTCATTTCTTCCCGGTTCTGATAAATTCGATCAACAGCTCCGGGTCGTCAAAGCCATCGTAATCGCCGTTAAAACCTTCCCGGTGGTAGACGATCCCCTGTTTCTCATTTTCCTCCAGACAGTCCAGCAACGCTTTTTCTCCATATTTTCTGGCAAACAGCGTAAATCCATAAGGTTTGCTTTTCCCCAGAAAGCCTTTGCGGCAGTTTTCTCCGCACTCATAGCAATGGGAAACCCCCTTTTCCAGAGCACATTTCCTGGTTTCGCACCAATCCTTGTCCGCACAGCCGTCTGAAAGGCAGCCGGGACAGGCATCGTTTTCAGAACACAGGCAGCAGGCCAGCCCACAGCGTGCAATTCCCAATTCCCGTTTCATATCCATTCTCTCCCTATCGCTTACTTGCCGTCTCCCCATAGGGGAATTCGTGCTCCGCCTTCGACTGGAACTCCTTTAAGGAGACGATTTTTCCCGCTTCGTCAAACTCTATGAGAGACACGCCGTCAAAGCCGCTTACTTCCCCTTCATAGTCGCAGCGGAAGTACCACTCCACCGCCGTGCGGTTTTCCTGATGCAGAAATCCCTTCACCCGCCATTCCAGCACCCTTCCTTTTTGGTTCCAATCGGAAAACCACTGTTTTATCTGCCCCAGGCCCCGGTATTCCGGGCCATAGCATTCACTGTAGACAATCTTTTCCCCAAAGGTTTTCACCAGTACCGCCGGATCGTTTTCCACCCAGCAGCGGAAATAGGCTTTTATGGTTTCTTCTCTCTGTTTCATGCTGTTTTTCCCAACTCCGTGTATTTTCTGACAAGCTCCGTCTTTTGCCGGGTGTATTCGTCCCGGTCATGCTCGTATTTCTTCCACAGCCGCAGCTTTAAAGCTTCATACTCCTTTGCCGCCTCCGGATGGGCGTTCAGATAGTCCCGAAAATACAGCTCATCGTGATCTCCCGCAAGCCGCAAATGCAGGTGAAATACCTTTTCCGCAAAGCCTTGCTCCGTATAGCCCTTGTTAAAGGAGACCCTTTCGCCGCTGTCTGACATCAGAATATATCCCTGTTCCTTCATCACCGCTTTCGCCAGGGAAAACGCGGTTCTATCCGGCGCTTCGATCAAAATATCCACAATGGGCTTGGCCCAAATTCCCTGAATCGCCGTGCTGCCGATGTGGCTTACCCGGCTTTCCGGGGGAAGAAGCTGTAAAAGCGCCTCTTTTTCTTTCTGAAACCACTGTTCCCAGCAGTCCTGATGCTCCGTCAGAAAAATGGGAAACATCTCCCACAATTCCTCCAGGCTCATCTCCGATAATTTTTTCCCCATACGCCTATTTCTCCTTCTTCCGTGCCGAAACATCCACCCATGCCGGACGGAAGCCGCAGCTTACGGCAATATTTTGAGAAGGGAGATTGGAAAGGCTGACATAGTAAAAAGGCAGCTTTCCTCTCTGCTCAAGCTCCGCCGCCAGATTTCTTACCAGCAGTGTTCCCAGGCCTCGCCCCCGGTACTCCGGCAGCACATCGATGCCGATCTGCCACATTTCCCGACCATCGGCGGAGGCTCCCGCGAGCCCTGCAATTTTTTCTCCGTCCAGCGCGGCAAGGGCCAGCACATCGGGCCGGGCGGGGTTTTCCCCCTCCTGCAAGGCGTTGGGCCAGGCCTCGTTGGGATAGAAAAGGCTGATTTCCCGGCTCTCCAGCCACTTCAGGAAAATCCCCTCCGGCGGCAAAGCAGAGGAAAAGCCGCCCGCGGGCAGGTATCCGTGGTGGGTTTGGGTCAGTTCATAACCATAAGGCGCTAAAATTTCCGCCAGCTTCCGCATGCGGGGAAATTCAAAGAGCCAGTGGGGCTCCTTCACGCCCTGTATCCATTCCCGCAGCGCCGGGTAAAGTCCCTCGCCCGCCATGATCACAGCGGAGGCGCCCGTGGTGACCAGTTCAAAAAAAGGCAGCCTGTCGGAGTAAGCACGCCGCCCCGGATTCAGAGCGGGGGCAGTAAAGGTGAAACCCGCTTTTTGAAAGTCCTCGGGCTGGGCGTTATAGTCGATTGCAAGCTGTTGAAGACCAATCTCCCAAGCCGTTTGCCTGTCCATGGCTTTTCCTCCCCGCTATTCGATAATCTCCATCTTTCCGTCCACGATCTTCACCGCCTGAAAATTGGTGAGATAAACTGTGCCCTCCGGCAGTTTCCCTGCCTCCGAGCCCTTTTCGCAATGGACCTCCAGCCGCCGGGGCAGATAGTCCAGATTGTCCTTGAGATTTTGGGCGGCAATGATGCTGCCCGCGCTTACTCCCACATACAGAAGCCCGCGCTCCAAAGCGCGGTCAAGAGATCCCGCAAAACCGGATGCCTTCACCCGTTCCAGCAGATATTCCGTAGAGCCGCCGCAGAAATAAACAGTATCATATTCTGAAAGCTCTTCTAAGTCCATTGGGCGGTCCAAGTCATAGGTGACAATATTCTGTTTCGAAAAACCGATCCCGGTAAGGTCCCCGAAGCATTTCGGCAGCACAGCCTTTGCTTCCTCATCTATGGCGGCGGTAGGGATAAAAAGAGCCTTCGCCTGTTCTGGAGCCTTTCCCAAAAGCTCCAAAAAAGCCTCTCGAATCTTGGGTGTGGCAAGCCCTGTGCTGGTCAGCAAAAGTTTTTTCATCGCCGGCTCCTTCCTTTCGGTACCGGAGCGTGGCCCGCTCCCCCTTCTTCCAGCTCCTTGATCTTATCCCGCAGGTAAGCGGCGTGCTCGAATTCCAGCAGCTTTGCGGCTGCTTTCATCTCCTTCTTATACTTTTCGATCAGCTCCGCACGCTCGGCGGGGGTGTAGTGCTTTTTCTTTTTCTTGCCCTCCTCCTTATGGGTGGAAATTTCCAGGATCTCCGCCACGTCCTTCACAATGGTCTTGGGAATGATCCCGTGCGCCTCGTTGTACTTTTCCTGAATAGCCCGGCGGCGCTCGGTTTCGGTAATGGCGTATTCCATGGAGGGCGTCACCTCGTCGGCGTACATGATGACCTGGC
>CAZNZS010000021.1:0-32201 GCA_964577585.1 uncultured Acutalibacter sp. | reverse complement strand
AAATATCGCGGGGTGGAGCAGTTCGGTAGCTCGTCGGGCTCATAACCCGAAGGTCATAGGTTCAAATCCTATCCCCGCAACCATGAAAACAGCCGGTAACCAAGCGTGTTATCGGCTTTTTTTGTTTTTTGGAAACTGTGGCGAAAACAATGATTTCCCTCTGATTGCCCTCTTGAAAAGCATTTATGCATTTCGGCAAACTTTGATGGAGATATTTATCTAAACTATTTCAAAAAATGGGCTGGTTAAAAACTTCGCTTTGGAGTGTTTACAAATGATTTATGATAGTCGGTCGTGGAAAAAGCAGCTGATACGTTATGCTAGAAAGCTAAATCACAAGCGTCGATTCAAAATTCCTTCTTTCTTTCCTTCCTCCTTATTGAATCGCTTTCTTGACAGCATTGATAAAATCATTCTATATTCGGCAGTTATTACTCGGAAATTGATAGAGAGCAATAAGCTTAGCGATCCATTAGATCAATATAAACTTAATGTCTTCAGTCACAAACCCCGCCGCAATGTCGATAGATTACATCGATGGGTTGAAGACGGTGATTACGAGTGGGACACTACCAAAAAGGTCTCTGTATTAGGCAAGAAATTGTGTAATGCACTTATTCATTCGTATGTTTATTCTATCTATTTTGATAGCAGTCACTATACAGATGGATTTTTGGTTTCTTCAGATTATGACAGAAATAAGATACTATATCAAGTTAATCTAGCTGATTGGGTCGATTATATCACTTTAGTATCGGAAGATGATATAGTCGATATCGAATTCTTCTTTGATGAGAAAAAGAATGATTATGCCACAACGAAGAAGCATGGAATACAATTTCCAAACCAACATTTTTCTAGATGAAGAATATGCTCTTTATCTTATTCGACTTTTGTGAAAAACTCGACAGCCACAACAGATGTCGGGTTTCAACTCAGCCCCTCCTTTTTGGTCCACTCTTTAACAAGGGCTTTCATCACATCTACCGGGGGCAGTTCTTTTCCCGGTGGGGTAGCTTCATCGAAAGCGACCTTAAAGCCGTCTGAATTGACAAAGAGAAACCGAAGCCGATAGGCTTTCAGAAACGTATCTGTATCCGCTCTCATTAGCCGCTCAATAAATTTTTCCCTTTTGGTCATTTCTATTTCCTCCTTGTTTTTTAATTTTGTTTTTCAGGAAAACGGTTACTTTCCTTCTGTTGCCTTAATTCCGCTACATGTGTACATTCTCTCTAATCTGTGATATACTTGATAAGGGTGATGTGTATGCCGCTTAGTGAAGCTCGCAAGAGAGCAAATCAAAAATATAAAGCCGGAAATATTAAGAGAGTACCGCTTGATATGCAAGTAAGCGATTTTGAAGCTATGAAAGCTCATACTAAGTACACAGGCGAAAGTGTTAACGGTTTTATAAAAAGAGCTATCACAGAGACAATGGAGAGGGACAACGCATGATCCAATTTGAAAAAGCATTGCTTGCGATCCTTTGTGGGACGCAGGATAGGAATATCTCTTTCTCCGATCTGCGCTCTGTCCTTGACAGGCTGGGTTTCCAGTGCCGAATAAAAGGAGATGATTTCCTCTACACTTAAGACGGCGTAGAGGAAATCATCAATCTGCAGCCGTTGGGAAACAAAGCCAAACCGTATCAAGTAAAGCAAGTCAGGGAAATTATTCTTGATTATCAGTTAGGAGGAACCATTCATGAAATATGAAGTCATTTTGTACTGGAGCGAGGCGGACAATGCTTTTATTGCTGAAGTGCCGGAGCTTGCCGGCTGCATGGCTGACGGTGCAACTGCAAAGAAAGCACTGCATAATGTAGAACTCATTGCACAGGAATGGATAGAGACTGCTACCAAGCTTGGTCGGGATATTCCCGTACCGAAAGGAAAACTGCAATACGCTTGATCAATACCCTTGGGGGAAAGCGGTTACAGTATGGAATACTACTAACCCCCTCAAATATCCGCGCAATCTCGCACAATCTTAAAAAAGGATTTTATAATAGCTCTGCTTTTGCTTCTAATAGCCCTAGAATCAATTTTATCCCTCTGTTAGTGGGGTAGGTCAGTAGGTCACACTATCAAAGGAATAAAATGCGTTTTAAGACTTAATGCCTGCCAATATCAGCGAGCAGTTGCGCCGCTTGAAGAATTTCGTCTGGGGTGCGTCCTCTCGCTCCATCAGTTTTGTTAAAGCGGATCTGGCTGCACTGATTGCTTCCCGCTGTTCCCTACACAATGCCATCTGTCTGCCTTTGACCTTGCTTTGCTGTGCGGGTAGTTTAATATCCCCGTTGAAGCTCAACCGCCAGTTTCGCCGCTTCCAGCCTTTGTTCAATGGTAGCGGTAGAATCGGTACTGATTTGCGCCAGAACTTCCATGATCTGTGCCTTACTTTCGGCGGTTTTAGCTTGCGCTTCAGACCGGCGGTCAAAATTGCGCTGCCGGGTCTCACTTGCATTAGACCTGGCCGCATAGAACTGTCGGTTCAGCAGATTCTCGTATTTATGTACTTGTTGGCCCAGATTTACCCACTTCCTGCGGCGGCGAATTTCTGACAATAATCCGTATTTTTTCATAACTCTGGACACAGTTGTTAGATTCCTGACACCCTTCCCCTTGAGGGGCGTTGGTCTCCGGTGGAAAACTCGGCTGTCGCCTTAGACATTGCTGGGCATGCGCCACAGGCGTATGGCAATCGTTCTGACCCGTCCGAACCAAAGGTGAGAACACGCTCACCCCGCAACCATAAAAGCAACCGGTAACCAAGCGCGTTACCGGCTTTTCTCATATGCCAGATAAAAATACTCTCCTTATCGGTTGATAAGAAGAGTAAAAAATGAGAAAGTCTATTAAGTGTCAATCGTATGGCTGGTAACTGCATTTTATCTTTCTTTTTCGTGGATATTGCTCAGCATAGCTGCGAAAAAGCAGCAAGCGGCCGGCGGATAAGCAGGCTTATGTCCAAAAAGTGCAGCGGCAAAAAAAGCAATCCCCATTACAAACAATACCATGGAAAGTATCCGCCGAAACATCTTCTTAGTTTCCATCGTCATTCTCATTGCCCTCCATATTCTGTTTCTGGATTCACTCCAGATAATCTACTTTTTCGGGATTCGCAACTTTAATACTTAGAACTTCCCCACACGCAGAACAGAAAGAAACGATAAGCTCTGAGCCGCCCACTCCTACACGTGAATTAAGTGCCTGCAAAGAAGCGACTCCATGCAATTTGCCTTTCTTCATCTTATCATTTCCGCACGCTGGGCATTTTTTGATTTCCATAATAATCCTCCTGGTTGCTTTAGTGAATCCAATAGATAAGCTGGAATTTATCCTTATCTTTTCATCAGTCGTTCCTTGAACGCTCTGATCCTGGCGCCATAGCGGCTTGAATAAAGCAAACCCACCAAAAGCATCCCAACCGTAAATCCCTGTGCGAGATCCAAGGCCCTCACAACTGTCGGGTTCTCATAAAGACTTGTTCCCTTAATGAGATAGTAGACTAATAATAGAAGCATTGCTATCCCAATACATATCCGTACACGCTTATGGTACCGTTCCGCTTCCATATTCGTATAGTCCACTGCCTGCAATACGGTATCTTTCATTTCCTTGTCCATATTTTCGTCTTTCCTTTCTCCGGTTAGGATTTCCCGTAGGTCAACTTTATAATAATCCGATATTTCAATCAAGACATCTAAGTCAGGCATATTGTTACCATTCTCCCAACGGGATATGGTTCTGTTTGATACATTGAATTTTTCTGCAAGTTGTTCTTGGGTAAGTCCTTTTTGCTTGCGGAGTTCTTTTAAGAACTTTCCGATTTTTTCTTGATTCATTTTATCTCCTTTCGGACACATTCTATCAAAACTGTCTGATAAAAAACAGGACACAGACCGGGAAATACTTTGTTTTATTACCCGACAAGGTGTGTCTACCAATGTCCATTCGTGCATACACTCCAATTTACCGCCGAATTCGAAGGCATCATTTTCTTTCATCCGTTACTATATGCTCTATTCCCAGATGCTCTTTACCAAGGTGATCTTCCCTGTAGAAAGTATTCGCTTGTGCGCCTTATAGAAATGTTATGTAAACCTATATTCTGCCCACTACCTGCCCACTATACGTATGAATACATAGCAAAAGCAGTACCGGCCTTTTCCTCTTTATCGGAGGAAAGACCGGTACTGCCGGCAGAGAAACCGCTGCCATTATTCTTAGAAGGATCCGTATAACGTATATTCTATATTACTTTGGGCTCCCCGTCTTCCCAGGTCATGTCGATAAGAGACTTCATGAACTTGCCGTATTTTGTCTCCATTTCAGCCTGAGCCTGGTCGAACTTCCTGTAGGGATAGATCTTGGTTTTCACGTGTCTGAATTTCCAGGAGCCGTTTGAAAGCATTTCAGCCGCATTTACAGCGCCCTGCCGGCTGAGGTCAGCCTCTCTGGGATGTGTGCTGAGGCAGTCAATGGCCTTCACGTTGAGCTGCTGGATGTCCACAAGGCGCTTTCCGCCGGTGTGGTATGCCCCAATGCAAAGCTGGCCGCACTGCTTGGTGATGTTGATGGCAAGGTCAAGAGACTCATTGGTCTCGCCCCACTCCATAACAACATCAAAGCCCACAAAGCCGTTGGCGGTGGAGAACTTCTCCTTCGCCTCATCGTACATATAGAGCTCGTCAGCTCCGTATGTCCTGGCATTTTCCAGGGATTCACGGCGAATGTCGATCGCTACGATGTACGCGCCGCAGGCCTTCAGCAAACTGATAGCACCGCAGCCCATATAACCGCATCCAACAATGGCAATATGGGTGCCGGGAACTCCCAGCTTTACCTTACTGACAGCACTCATGATGCAGGAAAGGGGCTCCAAAACCGCTTCTTCGTCTGTAAGCTCATCGGGGAGCTTTACAACAACGTCCTTCCGCGGATCGGCCACATTATATTCGACCATACCACCGGATCCGGGCAGAGAACCGCCCCACAATCCGCTTACCCGATCCCCCTTTTGGAATCCGGAAACATTTTTGCCGACCGCTTCAACATACCCCATGGGCTCATGTCCAAAAGCAGACCCCGGCTTAGCTGTGCTCCAGTCATAATGCTCCGACATGCACACGCCGACATACTTCGTTTTGATCAGGATCTGATCGTCGTTGATAACAGGCATCTCGACCTCGCGGATCTCACTGGACCCGGGTCCAACAGAAACGATAGATTTCAATACAACCCCTCCCAAAGGATTTGTTATGATTGTATTGTACAGGGAGAAACGAACCGTCTGTTAGGAATTTTCCGACATTTCAGGTGGACAATTCCGAACTTCACGGTACTGGGCAGGCGACATTCCGGTGACCTTTTTAAACACGCGGCTGAAATAATGGGGATCGTAAAAGCCACAGGCCAGCGCAACTTGAGATATCGCATAATCCGAGTTGCCTCCGAGCATCCCCTTGGCGGCGTTGATTCGCTGTTTTACAAGATATTCGCTGGGCGTCAAATGAAACTCTTTTTGAAAAAGCTTGCGAAGATAATCCTCGCACATGGGCATTTTTTTCATGATGTCTGACGCCGCAAATTCAGGATCCGCAAAGTTTTCAATCAACCCGCGCTGTATTTCCAAAACATGTGGATTAATGCTGTCTGTTTGGAATTGAGCCGACAGAAGCTGTACAAGGGCCTGGAAAAGGCTCTCCGTCGCGGGGCTGATCGACTGCGAATCCCGGTAATAATAGTAATAGATCAATCTGAAAATATTTTCCAGACTTTTAAACTCATCGTCCTTTGCAGTCAGTGCCTTATTTCCCAAAAAGCAGTGCTCGTCCGTTGTTGTGATATAGATATCTTCAAATTTCTGAGCAGCCTGCTTTTCGTGGAACACCCCGGGAGGGATACAGATAACAGCCCCCGGGAAAAAAGGATATTCCTCACCGTCCAAACGGTTGTAGCCTTCTCCCGAAATATTGAGAATGATCTCCCAGCCGTCATGGGTGTGCTTTTGAAAATTTGTGAGCGGGGCAAGAGTTTTTCCTAACACAAAATTTCTCAATCCGCATCCCTCCCTTTACAAGCTGCAGAACTAGATTCCAACGCTTTCCGCGCGCCTCGATATCCCGAAAACTCTTTACAAGTTGCCGATGGTTCCGGTCTCTTCGATCTCAGCGATCTCGTCGATGCGGACCTGATGGCGGCCGCCTTCGTACTCGCCTTCCAGCCAGCCCTTCACGATCATCAGGCCAAGATCCTTTCCGACGACCCGTGAACCTAAGGCCAGCATATTTGTATTGTTGTGCTGTCTTGAAAGCACGGCTGAATAGCAGTCAGAACAGACAACGCAGCGGATCCCCTTTACCTTATTGGCCGCGATCGAAATGCCCACGCCTGTTCCGCAGCAAATGATCCCCTTCTCACATTCGCCGCTTGCCACCGCGTTTGCCGCTTTCAGGGCATATTCCGGATAATTGCAGCGTTCCGTGGTGTAGGTTCCGTAATCCTTGTATTCCAGATGCAGCTCATCCAGATATTTCATAATAGATTCCTTGAGTTCGATCCCGATGTGGTCGCTTGCAAGTGCAATCATTTTAGTCATCTCCTGTTTGATCATAAATTTTCACGTGCATAAAGCGCGCAGCCATATATCCCGTTTTCTCCCTGATTCTCAGAGTACACGATATGAAGATTTTCGGCGGGACAGGGCTTTCTGCTGTGCTTATAAATATATTTTTCCAGGCGCTCCTTCGGGAAATCGGGCATGGCAAGCACGCCTCCTCCCAAAATGATCACCGCCGGATCCAGAATATTTATTTCCGTGGCTATCGGGAGGGAAAGGTGCTCGATATACCTGTCGATCTCCGACGTATCGCCCTTCTTTGCAAAAAGCTCACCTATTTCCACATCGGGAAATTTTTCGTGCTGCAGTTCGACAAGATATTTTCCTCCCACATGGCTCTCCATGCAGCCCTCATTTCCGCAGTTACAGATATCGGTTTTATCCCAAACCGGGATATGTCCCAACTCTCCGGCCGCACCGTTGTTCCCAATAATCGGTTCCCCGTTTACGGAAACAATATTTCCTATGCCCGTTCCGATATAGCAGCCGATAATAACATCCCGGTGCGGAATATGATACCTGTGCAGGTCGTAATAGAACAACATGGTAACGTCACGCTCCAGAAAAACCGGAAAAGGAAATGCGGCCTGCAGCGCCTTTTGTACATTTTTTCCGCTGAAGCCCTTGATATTCGGCGCGTTCCACACGGTAGAGCGGTCACGGCTCATGGCGGCGGGAATGCCAGCAGCGAGAGCGACCACCTCTTTTCCCTGTGCGCGCTCATCAAGATACTGCTTCAAGTACGCCGCAAGGCTTGAGACTGTGTCGTCTCCGCGCAAGATCTCCTCCTGAGGCACCTTTCTGTATTCGAAGAGTTCATTTTCTTCGTTTACAAGCCCGATGCGGATATTGGTTCCTCCGATGTCAACACCCAGTACATATGTGTGATTTTCCATTTCTGCCCTCCCTATCTGCTCTTCAGCCTCTGTATGATGGTCTGATACTCCTCATCTTTTCCAAACAACGCCGAAGTACCGAGCACAAAGCCGTCAACGCCGAGCGTGGAAAGCTCAAATACCTTCTGCGGCGAGATAGCGCCGTCCACCAAAAGATAAAAGCCATATTTCTCTTTGAGAGAAGCAATGCTTTCCAGCTTCGGGGTGGTAAATTCAAGAAAGCTTTGGCCCGCAAAGCCCGGGTTGACCGTCATCGCCAGAAAATAGTCTGTCAACGGCAGCAGCTCTTTTACCGTTTCCAGACTTGTTCCCGGATTTACGGCAAGTCCCGCCTTTTTTCCCGCACTACGGATCTTCTGTAGTGTTCTTGCAGGGTGAAGGTCCGCCTCTGGATGAATGTATATGATATCCGCCCCCAAACCGGCAAACAACTCCACGTAATTGCCGGGCTCCTCGATCATCAGATGCACATCCACCGTTTTCTTTGTCAGCCCGCGAATACAGGACAGATCCTGCATCCCCATTCCAAAATTTGGAACAAACCTGCCGTCCATGATATCGATATGGAAAATATCCGTTCCGGCCTTTTCCAGCAGTTCAACTTCCTTTTGCAGACAGTCAAAATTCGCACACATCATGGACGGGCAAATTATTTTTTCGCCCATACACTTTTCATTCCTTTCCGTTTTAAAATAGCTGAGTCAAAACACTGATTCCTTCGGCACATTATGGCAGGTATTTTCCATTCTGTCAATTTTCAAAATTATGGATTTTGAGTATTCAGAGCATAATTTTGGATCATTTTCTCTGTTTCCTGTCTCTGCCATTCAGAAATTCAACGTTTTGACCATGGCAGTGATCCTGCCTCAAATAGAACCGCTGCTGCGACACAGCAGTTGCATTTTCCACCGCTATCCGCTAAAATCAGGATAATCGGTTACAGGTGGAAGTGAAGCAAATGAAAACAATTTTGATCATAGACGATGACCAGCACATCGGAAACCTGCTGGAAGAAGCTCTGAAAGGCGAAGGCTACCGTGTCCTGCGGGCTTATTCCGGCACGGAGGCGAAGCTGCTTTTGTCCGGAGAAAAGCCAGACCTTGCCTTATTGGACCTGATGCTGCCTGGGCTTTCGGGAGAGGACCTTCTCCCCGAGCTTACGGATTTCCCGGTCATTGTAATGAGCGCCAAGGCCGACACAGACCACAAGGTGGAGCTGCTGGAAAACGGAGCGGTGGACTATGTGACAAAGCCCTTTGCCCTCCGGGAGCTTGTTGCCAGGATCGGCGTCCATCTGAAAAACTGCGGAGAACGGCAATCGGGAAATATCTTTACTTTTCAGGATATACAGCTTGACACCGCCAGCCGCCGGGTAACTGCCGGCGGAAAAGATGTAAAGCTTACCAGAACTGAATTTGCCATTTTGAAGCTTCTTCTGCATAACAGCCATCAGGTTATCTCGAAGTCTTTGCTGCTGGACCGCATCAGCGAAGACACCCCCGACTGCACGGAGAGTTCTTTGAAAATGCATGTGAGCAATCTGCGGAAAAAGCTGCGGGACGCTTCCGGTTGCGATCACATTGAGGCGGTTTGGGGCATTGGCTTCCAGCTGAAATAAAAGCTTTACCAAATCTTTACCCTTCTCTTTACCGGTTTCTTTACTTTTCAAGTGTAGAATCTTCCCATCACTTGAAAGGAGACAATTTTATGGAATATGTTCTCGAGGCTGAGGCTTTATCCAAAAGCTACGGCCGGTACAAGGCCTTAAGCGGTCTTTCCATGCACATTCCCAAGGGCGCCATCTACGGCTTTGTTGGCAAAAACGGCGCCGGAAAAACTACCTTGATCCGCCTGATCTGCGGCCTGCAGGAGCCCACCGAAGGTGAATTTCGCCTTTACGGCGCCAGCAGCCGAAGCCGGTCGTTCAGCAAAACCCGCCGCCGAATCGGCGCGGTGGTGGAAACCCCTTCCGTTTACGGGGACATGAGCGCCCTAGACAATCTGAAGGAACAATACCGGGTTTTAGGGCTCCCCTCCTTCGACGGCATATCCGAGCTGCTGCGTCTGGTGGGTCTGGAAAACGCCGGTAAGAAAAAGGCACGGCATTTTTCTCTGGGGATGAAACAGCGGCTGGGCATTGCCATCGCCCTGTGCGGCAGCCCGGACTTTCTCATTCTGGACGAGCCCGTCAACGGCCTGGACCCTCAGGGGATCGTGGAGATCCGGGAGCTCATTCTGAAGCTGAACCGGGAACGGGCGATCACCTTTCTTATTTCCAGCCATATCCTGGATGAGCTCTCGAAGCTTGCCACCCATTTTGGCTTTATCGACAGTGGAAGGATCGTAAAGGAAATCAGTGCTGCCGAGCTGGAATCCGCCTGCCGGAAATGCGTGCGGTTGGACGTGACAGACACAAAAGTTCTGTGCCGTGCCCTGGATGAGCTGGGGCTTGAATACACAGTGTGGTCTGAAACAAAGGCGGATGTATATGGTCCGGTCTCCGTGACCGATCTTGCCCTGCGGCTTGCCCAGGAAAACTGTAAGATCCTTTCCATGGCTGAGCGGGAAGAAAGCCTTGAAACTTACTATATCAACCTGATCGGGGGTGGAAAGGATGCGTAATCTTCTGTCCGCCCACTTTGCGAGGCTGCGCCGGAATAAATTTTTCTGGCTTTGTATGGCCTTGGCCTTTGCCATTTCTCTTGTCAACATGTTTTCCTTTCTCCGGCATGCGACGTCTCATCCGGATTTTCCGGACTACGCTTCCATGGACGGGGCCTATTTTTCCATCCTCCCCTATCTTGGATTTCTCACCGGAGCCTTTTCCGCCCTGTTTCTGGGGACGGAATACAGCGACGGGACAATCCGCAACAAGCTGATCGCGGGACACAGCCGGGGAGCGGTCTACTTCGCAAGCCTCATTGTCTCTTCTGCCGCCTCGCTCCTGATGGGTCTGGCGCTTCTGCTGGGAGGTCTGGTGGGCTTGACGCGTTTTGGCGGTTTTTCCATGGGCTGGGGCGGATATGCCCTGTGTGTATCGGTCTTTTTTGTCTCAGCTCTTGCCATTACCTCCCTCTTTACCGCATTGCAAATGGCAATTTCCAACCGGGCCGTTTCCGTGGTGGTTTCCTTTGCGGTGCTCCTGGGGCTTTTGTTTCTTGCCACCTATTTGTACGGCAATCTGAGCCAACCGGAACTGCAGAGCGGCGTTGTGGTCACAGAAAACGGGATGCAAATCACGGACCCTGAACCCAATCCCAATTACATCGGCGGGATCACACGAAAAATCTTTACCGCTCTTTTACTGGCAAATCCTCTGGGTCAGCAGATGCTTCTTTCCAACATGGAGCTGACTCACCCGTATCTTGCTTTGATTTGTTCTGCTCTATTCACTGCATTTTTCAGCCTGTGCGGGCTGCTAATCTTCCGAAAAAAAGACGTAAAGTAGTTTTCTCCGGATCTCCCTGAAAGGAGTGTTTTCATGCTCTGGCTCTTCCCGCTCTGCGCCGCGTTGGCTTTGGTCACAGCCATACTGGCCCTCAGGCTGTATGGAATAAAGAAATCTGTTGAGGAGATCCGGCTGGGTTTTTCCGAAAAGCTCACAAGCGACACCAATACCGTAATATCCGTCTCTACCGGCGACAAAACCGTAAGGCTTTTGGCAAACGATATCAACGCGCAGTTGAAGGAGCTCCGGCGGCAGCGCAACCGCTTTGTACAGGGGGATGCGGAACTGAAAAACGCCGTTACAGGGATCTCCCACGACCTTCGCACCCCCCTTACGGCCATAAGCGGCTATTTGGAGCTGCTCCGGCAGGAAGAAAAGAGTGAAACGGTAAGCAGATACCTTTCCGTGATCGAAAATCGGACGGAGGCAATGAAAGCCCTGACAGAAGAGCTGTTCCGGTATTCGGTCGTCATTTCTCCCGACAGGGACACCGCTGCCGAAGACACAGACGTAAAAGCCGTGCTGGAGGAAAGTGTTCTCAGCCTTCGCGCCGCCCTGGAACAGCATGGTATCGCCCCGGAAGTACACATGACGAACCGGCAGGTAATCCGCCGCGTAAACTGCACCGCCCTTGCACGAGTGTTTGAAAACCTGCTGCAAAACGCTATAAAATACAGCGCCGGAGATCTGGAGATCGGCCTGACCGAGGAAGGCGAGATCTTCTTTGAAAATTCCGCGCCGGAGCTGGACGGGGTAACGGTGGAAAAGCTGTTCGACAGGTTTTATACGGTGGACACGGCAAGGCGTTCCACAGGCCTGGGGCTGTCGATTGCAAGAACTCTGACAGAACAGATGGGAGGCAGCCTGACGGCTGACTGTCAAAACGGCAGGCTCCGCATGAAGGTCACACTTCCGTAAAATCAAAACAAAGCAGGAGCGTCCCTCTGAAAAGGGCGTTCCTGCTTTTGTTTCCCGCCAGTAAGATTACGATATCAGCTTTGCCAGTTTTTCCCCGATGTCTCCACCAATACAGAAGGCTCTGTCTTCCAGTTCTTCGGGGATAAAGCTCTTTTCCAGATTGACGCAGGCGTAAATTGCCTTTGGGTTTTGCGCAGTCAGCTTCCAGAAAGGATATTTTATGATTCCCGGGGTGTTCATCCCCACTCCAAGTTCAAGATAAAGCACTCTGCCGCTCCTGTGCTCTTTCAGGAAGCTCCTGTACCGGTCGCAGGCTTCATACCATCCGCTGTCCTGCACGAAGGTATCGTCCGCGCGCAGATTCATGGTCAAAGGCTTCCCGCAGTGAGGACAGCGCGGGACCAGTTCCGCCGGTATTCTCATCCCTTCCTGGGCGGACATCATCCGCCGTATCATTTTCTCGTTGTCCCAGGTTTCCTGACAGCATGGCTCGGAACACTGAAACAGACCGTAATCTCCCTGGGTATAGAACAGACGTTTCTTATCAAAGCCTGCCTTTTGGAAGCAATGATCCACATTGGTGGTCAGCACAAAATAGTTTTTGCTTTCCACCAGCTTCAACAGAACTTCATATACAGGCTTCGGTGGGTCCATATAGCGGTTGATAAAGATATACCGGCTCCAATATGCCCAATGCTCTTCCGGGGTTTCATAGGGATAAAAGCCGCCGGTATACATATCGTCAAAGCCGTACTTCCCGGCAAAATCGCTGAAATACCGAGTAAAGCGTTCCCCGCTGTACGTAAATCCCGCGGAGGTGGAAAGCCCCGCTCCCGCGCCGATGACCACGGCGTCGGCCTCAACGACCGCCTGCTCAAGCCTCTCCAAGCAGTTCCCGGTAGATCTGCAGGTCGATGTCCTTAAAAACATTGAAAATCACCTTCTTAACAGAGGACGGAGTTTGTAAAAATTCACGGACCGCCGCCACCGCGATCCCGGCTGCTTCCCGGTTGGGAAAATGAAATTCCCCGGTGGAAATACAGCAGAAAGCAATACTTTTCAAGTTGTGGGTCGCCGCCAGTTCCAGACAGGAGCGGTAACAGGAAGCCAATTCTCTTCTGTTCTGATCCGTAACAGGACCGCGAACGATGGGTCCGACAGTGTGGAGAATGAATTTTGCAGGCAGATTGAAGGCCGGGGTGATTTTCGCCTGCCCAGTGGGTTCTTCATGCCCCTGCTCTGTCATCATTTCATCGCAATACAGCCGCAGCTGAATACCGCTCTTGCTGTGAACGATATTATCAATGCAGGAATGGAGGGCATGGAAACAGCCCCTCATACTGCTGTTGGCTGCGTTGACAATAGCATCAGCGTTTAAGGTCGTGATATCACCCTGCCATAACACTAACCGCTCGTCACAGCGGAGGGACGGAAGGGAGTGAATATCCATCACTCCCTCCATATCCCGTTCAGCAGACAGGTACTCGTCTTGTACGGTCAGAAAATCTTTACCAATCGGCATGGGAGGGCGAACATTCATCAGCGCTCTTAACAGGTCCTTTTGAGTGTTTTCTTCTTCAGGGATCACGACACCCGCGTATTCCCGCCTTTCAGATAGCAGCTCTCTGATCAGATAAAATCTTCTATCTTCCTGGTTCATTCTGTATCATGCTCCGATCTTCTATCAGCTTACATCAGGCGAAGAAAAACCCTGCCGTCATGTCAAGGTAATTCTGTCCGCTGTATGCGGGATACTGCCTTTGAACCTCCGCCTTAAAGCTACCGGCATCCGCACAGCTTGCAGCGATCTTCTTCAAATTTTCAAGATAGTCGATCTTGGTCTGGGCGTCCTTCAGATCCTCGGGTGTGTAATGGGAGGTCAGGATCAGATCATAGCCCTTGGAAATATAGCTCTTGAGCTCCGCAATGATGGCGTCGGCATGGGGTGCTCCCGCAACGATCGAATGGCAGTCATGGCCGAGCATATGAGTGTAAACAGTGTTTATCTCCGGGATCGCAATGTCAAAGGCCTCACCGGTCTGCTTGATTTCAAAATCAATGCCACCGATAGTCACCCTGCCTTCGGAGATCACATTTGTGACGCTGTGAACGGAGGAGTCAAAGATCTCGCCGAAAGTCTTGGTGAAATTATCGATCAGTCCTTTTCCCCCGCCGTTTTCCGAATATTCCACGGCGTTCTGTGTCGCGTACTTAGGGATGCCCGGAAGGAACTGCGCCCCGGCGCCGTGATAAGCTATGAACATGCCCTCGACCTGCATGGTCTTCAGATATTCCTCAAGCTCTTCGATGTTATCGAAGAAACAGGGCGACTCAATGATCACAGCTTTTCCGTTTTTCTCAAGGATGAAAACCTCATCATCAATGAAATCGTTGGTTTTATACGCATGCAGCTTTGTGCTGCCGAATTCGTAAACGCTCACTTCGCCTTTTTGAAGCTTAACGGTTGTACATGCAGTCTTATTCATGGAAATGACCTCCAAAATTATTTTGTTTCGAGCTTCGCAGCGGCCGTTCTCCTCAGCTCTTGATCAAATGATACAATGGGTCGTTTCCACTGTAAAGTACGCACAATATTGTGCTGTAGTTACCGAAAGGATACTATTGCACGGTTACCGGGAGGAAACAGATGCGTGCTTTCGGGATCCACGGGGATCCCGTCATACAGAAAAATTTTTTTACGTTTTCTCCCGATGATTTCATACGGAAACATTGACCGGATATGAACTCTATAGTATAATCAGGAGTAAAGTTTCAGAAAGAAACTATTGTGTGGAGATGATGAGTATGCATGAGCTGAAATCAGAAAAAGAGCTTCCCGCCTGTCCTGTGGAAACCACCCTGACGCTGATCAGCGACAAGTGGAAAGTGCTGATTCTGCGCGATCTTCTGCCCGGGACCAAGCGGTTCGGAGAATTAAAGAAATCCATCGGCAGTGTGAGCCAGAAGGTGCTTACCACCCAGCTGCGCCAAATGGAAGAAAGCGGTTTACTGACCAGGACTGTATACGCGGAGGTCCCTCCCAGAGTGGAATACACCTTAACGGAGCTGGGCCAAAGCCTGCAGCCCATCCTCAGCGCCATGCAGACCTGGGGAGAAGAATACAAAGCCAAAAATGCCTGAAGCCGCGCTCAGGCATAAAGCAGATCACAGAAAAGATTAAGCGGCCTGTACTGGTTTATTGTGAGGAGGATGAATATATGAGTAAAATTCCCAAAGATTACGTGGAACGCGTCTATGCCGGCTGGTACGGAAAGATCATTGGGATCCGTCATGGCTCCAACATAGAGGGCTGGCCCTATGAAAAGATCGCTGAAAAGTACGGCGAGATAAAGGGCTATCTTTTCGACTTCATCAATTTCGCGTCGGACGACGACAGCAACGGCCCCATTTTCTTTATTCGCGCGCTGGAAGACTATGTGTGCAGCGAAGACATCACACCGAAGCAGATGGGCGAAACCGTGCTCAACTATGTTCCCTTCGACCACAGCTTTTTCTGGCTGGGCGGCTACGGGATCTCCACGGAGCATACCGCGTATCTGAACCTGCTTCACGGGATCGACGCACCGCTTTCCGGTTCTGTCGAGTTGAATGGCGCCGCCGTGGCGGAACAGATCGGCGGCCAGATATTCATTGACACCTGGGGCCTTGTCAACCCCTGCGATTATCAAAGAGCCGCCCGGTTTGCCCAGAAGATGGCTTCTGTCACCCATGGGGGCAACGGCATTTACGGCGGCATGTTCGTAGCGGCCTGTGTAAGCGCCGCTTTCGCAGAGCGCAATGTGAAAAAAGTGATTGAAGCCGGCCTTTCGGTCATTCCCGAAGACTGCGAATATAACCGTATGGCCCGGGACGTGATCCGTTTCCACGGTGAGCACCCGGAAAACTGGCGTGAAGGCTTTGATTTTGTCCGGAAAAACTATGGATACGACCGCTACCCCGGGGCCTGCCACATTATTCCAAATTCCGCTGTCGTGATCCTGTCTCTGCTTTACGGGGAAGGGGATTTTTCCCGTTCTGTCAACATCTGCAATATGTGCGGCTGGGACACCGACTGCAACGTGGCAAACGTGGGATGCATTCTCGGCGTGATGCTGGGAATAGGCGGCATTGACAAAAGCTGGCGCGAACCGATCAATGACTTTCTGGCCTGCTCCAGCGTGCTCGGCTGCATGAACCAGCACGATATTGCCAGAGACGCCTGGTTCCTTTCCTCTCTGGGCTATCGGCTGGCCGGAGAGAAGTTCCCCGAGAATGAAAAGCTCTTCCTGGAAGACGCCGCGCCGAAATATTCCTTTGCCATTCGGGAAAGCACCCACAGCTTCCGGTCTGACAGCCCCTGCGCCTTTGAAAACATCTCCTGTTCCCAGGCTCTGGGCGGCCGGTGCCTTCATGTCATTGCGGAAGGCTCCGACAGGGCAAGGCACATATACCGGCAGACATATTACCGCCCTCAGGATTTCAGCGACGACAGATATTCTCCCGATTTCACGCCCGAGATCTTCCCCGGCCAGCAGATCGTCATCCGGCTGAAAACCGACAAGCCCGTTCCCCTTCGCGCTTACGCATATGACGCGTATAACGGGCAGTACATTTACAGCCAAAGCGCTGTCGCGCAGGATTGGAGCACGGTAGCTTTGGAGCTGCCCGCTTCGGACGGCTGCATTGTCCAAACCGGCATCGAACTGCCCGCGGGAGAGGAAGCCGAGGTTTTCATCTGCTATATGGATTATAAGGGCCCGGCGCGGTATACTCTGAACTTTGAAAAAGCCGGGCTGGAATGCTGGACCCAATCTCACAGAACGCTGGGACAGACCTCCTATTCTCAAGGGATCTGGGACATGGACGGCTCATGGGCCGTGGGAAGCTGCGCCGACCACGGAGAACTGTTTACCGGCGGCCGGGATTTTAAAGATTATTCCGTCTCCGTCGAGATCCGCCCCCAGCTGGGCCGCACGCACCTTGTGATGATTCGGGCCCAGGGCAACCTTCGCGGCTATCTGGCAGGCTTTTCCGGCGATGAACTGGTCATTCTGAAAAACGAAAGGGGCCTCCATTCGCTGGCGGTCATGAAATACAGCTGGGAAAACGGCAGAGATTACACCCTCACGGCGGAAGCCAACGGCAATGTTATATCCCTGGCTGTAAACGGGAAGCCCTGTCTGTGGGCTGAAGATACCCAGTCCCCTTATTTGGACGGGTGCTACGGCTTTTCGGTGCGCGGCGGCAGCCGCTGCAAGATCAAAGAATTCCAGGTCAGCTGCAGCTGAGATCAGAATTTACGGAAAAGCGCCGGTTTGGAGATTCCAAACCGGCGCTGATTTTATATTGTTCGAAACATGTCACTCCGCCGTTTTTTCTTTCGCGGAGCTGGAATACAAAACTCTCTGGGTAGCCGCATCGGCAATGCCGGTTTCCTCCAGGCCGTTAGCAGCCTGGAAATCCTTCACGCAGCCCACGGTGTATTCCCCGTAGAAGCCGTCGTAGGCGGTATCGATATATCCCAGCGCATCGAGGCGGGTCTGCATTTTCAGCACTTCTTCGCTCTGGTCACCCTGCTGAAGCGTCGTGTACTCCGTATCGTCCTCAGGAGCGCTTGCGGCGGGATCAGACGACACATCGGAGGAAGGCTCGGAAAGCTGGGAGCTCACGGTTTTGTCAATATCCACCGTCGGATCCGTCACCCCCTGGGAGGTCTCCTCCAAAAGCTCCGGGAAACAGGAACCGCTTATCTCATATGCCGCCGTGATGATAGTCCTGCCCTGCCAGCTCATGTAGGTTTCATCAAGCTCGAAAACCTTGTTGTTCTGTACAGCCTGGAAATCCGCGAACCGGCTGTCATTCTCTATCTGGCTCTTCAGCCCTGGCACACAGAAGATGGCATCGGGATTGGAAACGCGCAGAGACTCAAAATCGTAAGTGCCCCCGGAAAGGCTGTTGAATACGTTGGTAACTCCGGCATAGCTCATTATGGTGCTGCCGAACATATCCCCGGTGACTGCTCTGTTGTTCGTATCAAACAGGTAGCAGGCCGTCGTCACTTTTTCCTTTGGGACGATGCGGTTGATATCGTCCATCGTTGTAAAAATGCCCTGGGCCGTGCTGATGCCGGCGTCGTATCCCAGGCCGCCACCGGCAAAGGCGGAGGACACCTGAGAATACAGCCGCTCAAAATCTTCCCGGTCATTTGCCGGACTGACAGTCAGCGCGGTGATCCCCGCTTCGGACAAGGCAGAAAGAAAACCGTCGCTGAAGGATTCTCCCAATACCAGATCCGCGCCCAGATCAATTAAAGCCTGCGCGTCTTCCCCGCCGACCTTCGGCAAGGTGCTGAGATTCTCCTGGGTACAGTCATCAGTGATGGCCGCAAGCTGTGTTTCATTGCCCAGCGCAAGCACTACATCTGCAAGCCAGCCGGACATGACCACAGCTTTCTGCGGCCTGGCGGAAACAGTCGTCCCATTAATCTCTACAGGGAATTCACCGGCATTCACAGTATTCGTAACACCGGAAACGATATCCCCTATCTGAGAGCACGCTGAAAGGCTTACGGTCAAAGCAGCTATACAAAGGCACGCCAAAACGCGGCGAACAAGCAGATTCGCTTTTTTCATAAGGAAAAATCCCCTTTCCTCAGGCCAAGGCGATAAAAGCGGCCCGACCTTGTCGACTGCTGTCGATTTTTCTATTGTACCCTCTCTTCCGGTAAAATGTCAACCTTTTGCCCTGAAATACTTGACTTTTCCAGCTTCCGTTGCTAAAATATTTCACGGTTAAATCTGCATTTTTCACGATTTTTCCAAACCGCAAGCAAGCCATGTCCACCTTGCCTTCTCGGAACGGGTCCATGGCATGCCTGCCAAAATTCCATATGGAGAGTTGTCCGAGTGGTCGAAGGTGCAGCACTCGAAAACGAATGACCATTTTGGAAGCGCTCTTTTGGAAAACCTTGATTTTACGGGGCTTTCGGGGTATCATCAACAAGTAAATATCGTGTAGTTCTCTCCATCAGTTCTCTCCTTTTTCCGAAGCACTTTTGAGGGCTGGTGTGGCAGAAAAATACATGGAGCGGTATCGAAGTGGTCATAACGGGACTGACTCGAAATCAGTTGTACCTCCGGGTACCGTGGGTTCGAATCCCACCCGCTCCGCCACGTCGCCGCAAACTCAAAAGCGTTTGCGGCGGCATTTCTTTTTTATTCAAAGCTTTGCAAGGAATACCCGGACCTCTTTATTTCTCTTTTTGCAGTTGTCTATCACATATTTTATCCCTCTTGATTCTCCGCCCCAAAAGACGAGAACAAGATCTGTATAATCAATGATCTGCAAATTGCGTTTGAGCGGCGCGGCTCTGCCGCATTTCTCGTATTCCGGCAGAAACTCGGTCAGCCTGATGCCTTTTTTCAACGCATATTCCTTTGCGCAGGTATCGATCCCCTGGCCCCGCCCGACACAATTTCCATGACCTCTGGTGGAAGATAGCGTTCCAAATCTTTTACTATTAAATTTCTTGAACCAATCACAGCAACTTTTATAATCATCCCTCAATATTCGTTCGTCATTACTTCACCATATTTCCACCATTTTTGTTTTGATGCAATAACGACATTATAATTAGGTTTCGATAACGTTGGGGGAAGAATTAATGGACGATAAGTTATTGCGATATACTCTGCGTGTTGATCGCTTACTTTTTCAAAAATTCCGCTATATTGCAGAGGCAGAAGGTCGTTCGGCAAACAAGGAAATCGAACAGTATTTGAAAAAGCGTGTTGCAGAATACGAAGCGGAAAACGGCAAAATTAGACTTGATAAGGAATAAATTTCCAGAAACAGCAAATCCAATTTTGTCAGTGAAGCTATAAGGCCCGGTTATCAGTAAAGATAACCGGGCCCTTTTCCTTTGGATTCGCATTTTGCACGATCTGTTTTATAGCGGAAGCTCTCCCCCGGCCCAGCGCAGGAGATTTTCCAGAACTCTTTGTGTGGAAGGGTGGGAAAGCATGGTCAAGGTATGCCCCGGCGTATACACGCCTACCCCTGCCTTGTCCCAGCAGGCGGGTATAGCCCGCCACCTGCCTTTCGCCGGAGGAAGAAGTCGAATACGCAAAGGGCACAATGTCTTTCGCGTCTATTTCCATCTGGTAATGCTCATCCCGCTCCGTAAAATCCACCGCCCCTTCGGTAAGGGGAGATCTCTCAAAATTCAGGCTCACTTCGCACCGGGGCGGGTGACCCAAAAAGCAGCTGCCGGTCAGCTCCGTCATGGCGCTGCCCCGGCGAAAGCAATTCCCCGCGTGGAGCGCCACAAAGCCGCCGCCCTCTTCCACAAAGCGGCGAAAATCCCGGGGCATGACCTCGGTAACGCCCTCTTCGAACCAGGGGGCATGGTTGCCGCTGTTAAGGCAATCGCCCTTGCATACCATCATCATGTCAAAGTCCCGCAGATATCCGGGCGTCAAAATATCCTTCGCGGTGCGGATATAGGTCATGTCAAAATTGCCGTTCAAGGGCGCAAGCCCCATCTCGATCACCTCAGCAGGGTGCCAGGTATCGTCTGTTATCACAAGTACCTTCATATATCCTCCTTCATATGACCACGTTGAACCATATATCGGGCTGCTTGCGGGCTTCCCTGGCCGTATCGATCAACGCCAATATCTCCAGGGTCTCCCGATGGGGCACCGGTACCTCGCCTGTCACAAAAAAGTCCAGTATGGCCTTCATAAGGTTCCGGTAGAAATTCCGATCGTCACTTTTCAGCCGCGCCCCAGTCTCGCCGTCTGACACCATGAAATTGAACTCCGCATAGGGCTGGGGGCTTTGCACAAAGCTTGCAAGCCTTCCGTCTCCGTAATCAAGGATGAGCTGTGTGACGGCGCTGCCCACCGCAAAGGCCTTCAGCCGTTTCACTCCGGTCCCCATCAGGGCTACGATGGGCTCGAGCTGATGAACGGCATAGCTATCGAGCGAATGAGGACCAACAGTCGAAACAAATCGCGGCGGCAGGGTGTGTGAACTTTTCCAGTCTATGATATCCTGGCAGTATCGCTGGGCAGAAGAGGAAAACACCGGCGTTTTGTATCGCTCCGCCAGATCCAGCATCCGCTTTCCGGCGGCCAGGCTTGGGGCAAAGGTTTTATCCACAAAAACCGGCTTGCCGCTTTTCAGAGGCAGCTCCGCCACCTGCTCGTGCCAGGCGGAATTATCTGCCGCAATGACCATAACAGCATCGGACCGGGTCACAATCTCTTCCATGCTGCCGGCCTGTGTGATATTTCTCTCCCTGCACCATTCCTGAGTGGAGATCCCGCCTTCAGGAGGCCTTTCATGGATACCATAGGCGCAGCTTACCTCCGCGTCATAGCCGTACCGGGCGATGGCCTCACGCAAAAAGCCGGGATAAAAATTAGCGTGCCAGTTATCAAGATAGTAGTCGGCAAAGCCTATTTTCAGCATAGGCGCGCGTCCTCCATATCCGCCACAAGGCGGCCGGCGGCCGCGTCCAGCAGAAACGTGCAGTTGGGGTGCAGCTGCAGCACTGAGGCGGGGATATCCTCTGTGACGGGCCCTTTCAGCATTTTCTCTACCATCTCGGCCTTGTGCGCCCCCTTTGCGATGAGGATGATCCGCTTTGTGTGCATGATGGTGCGCACCCCAAGCGTAAGGCCGCCCAGAGGATGAGACTTGTCTACCCCGGTCTCTCTGCGGACGCGTTCTTCAAAGATGGGATCCATGGGAGATACCCAGGTCTCGCTGCCGAAGGGCGTGCCGGGCTGGTTAATGCCTATATGGCCGTTATATCCAAGGCCGAGCATCTGCAGGTCGGCGCCTCCCCGTTCTTCAATGGCCCGCTGGAACGCCGCGCATTCGGCCCCGTAATCATCGGAGACGGTGGCAGGCATGATGAAGCGCTCCTCCGGGATGCCTAAAGGCCCGGCAAGCTGCTCCCGGATCATGGTATAGCAGCAGCCCTTATAGCTGCGGGGCAGATTGGTAAGCTCATCCACATTGAACAGTGTGACCCGGCTGATATCAAACGGATACTGCCGGTAAATATGGCTGACAATGGCATGCATATTCTTTGTGGTCTGGCCGGTGGAAAGCCCGATCACGGAACCCGGCTTTCTCAGCATTTGTCCGATGATCTCCCAGGCGGCCGCCACATCGAAGGCCTGTTCATCTTTCATGATACGTATGTCAAGCATAAGTCTCCTCCTTATTTTCAGCTGTCATTGCGTTGGCGCAGGTCCCCATAACGCCGATATTCTGCGGATCGATGGAGCTGAGGACCACGCCCCCTGTCACATAACGCATGGTAAACGGTTCAAGACGTTCTTTCACTTTTTTCAGCAAAAATCCCCCGGACATGACCCCGCCGCAAAGCACGATCTTCTCAGGGTCGCAAAAGCGCGCCAGATTCATCAGCAAATTGGCTATCGCCGCTGCCGCCTGATCGGTAAGCGCCCTGCAAAGCCGGTCTTCCTCATACAGCGCGAAAATGTCCGCAGCGCTTACCCTGCCGCTTTCGGGGATCGCCAGCTTCGTTTCGGAAAAATCCGGCGCCATCAGCCTGGCGCATAAGTCCAAGCCCATCCCCGACGCCACAGACTCCACGCAGTCTGGTCTGCCGCAGGCGCAGGGGACGTGAAACTGGATGCCCGAAGCGGTATGCCCCACCTCTCCGGCGTTGAAGTGCCCGCCGCGGATCAACCGGCCTCCGGAAAAAACAGCCGCTGCTATGCCGGTTCCCACATTGACATACGCCCAGTTTTGCAGCTCTCCCCCGCAGCCAAAGCGCTGCTCAGCCATGGCCGCACTGCGCACATCGTTCTCAATGCGGCACGGCATACCGAACTTTTCAGAAATGATTTCGGCAGCAGGCAGCTCTTCCCTGCGGTCGTGATCCAGTTCATGCCATATGCCCTTTTCGCCGTCGATCCGCCCAAGAAGCCCAACGCCTATGGCGGCGGGCTCCCCGGCAGGATCCGCGAGGAAAGCCTCCAACTCCCTCAAAATCAGTTCAAGCGCTTCTTTCTGGGTCATATACCCTGACGCCACGGAAATTTGACGCAGCAGCCTTCCGGAGCCGTCCATTTCCCCCAGCTTCAGGCGCGTGCCGCCCAGGTCCGCGCCGATATACGTTTTATTCATCGCTTTCCTCCTCTGACAAAAGCTCTTCCAGCGTCTGTATGTACCGGCAAGCCGCGCTTACCCACACCTCGCGGAAGGTGGCGTTGTTGTTCTGCGGCCAATAGGGCTCATCGCCGTTTTCAAGGGTCTCCACGCCTACCGGTACCTCGCCCACGCTTTCACCTGTCAACACCGCGTACTGACGGCAGTAATTGCGGCCCATTCCATACACCAGCGACTGACCGAAAGGATTCTTCCCCCACAGCCAGTAAAGCTGCTCCTTGGCGATCTGCAAAAGCGATCCATCCCCGAAATACCGGCCGAGGATACCTGCCGCCTTCCCCATGGAAAGCATCACAGCAGTGTTGCCCCGGAAAGAAAACCATACCGGAAAATTTCTGAGCACATACCCGCCGCCAAGATCGGTTCCGGCCTTCAACTGTGCCCTATAATTCTCCCGCTCCGCTTCATATTCACAGCACGGATGCATGTATGGAAACAACTCCCTGTCATCCGGTTCATCGAGCTTATGCACTCCGGCAGGCAGCATACCATAGGGTGCGGTATTTCCGGCAATGGATTTCAGATAGCCGCCGTACAAACTCATGGCATGCTCCCACTTTTCCCGCTCGGGACGTTCGGGCTGAGTCAGGCAAAGCGCTTCCAATGCCTGCATAAACTGGTGCTCCCGGGCCTGATGGTTAAAGTGTACGATGGTCTTATGGTTTTCATCGCGATAGAAGAAACCGGGGATCGGCGCTTTGTGAGCGTCCTGCTCCTGGCAGCGGATCAGCTTCTCCCCGTACTCTCTGGCCCAGGCGGCGTATTCTTCTTCCCCGCTTGCTTGATACAAACAGCTTGCCGCCCAAACGCTGACCGCATAATATTGCGAAAGTCCACCGCCATAGGTATGTTCGTACATATGAAACGGTTCCACACCTGTCTGAGCAAAGCGCTGCCGTGCAAAGGCAAAATCCTCCTCTGCCGCTTTCAGGGAGCATTCCGCCAGGCCATCGTCATACTCTTTCAGCACACCGGCGGCATGAGCCTCTATCCCAGCAAAAAGAAAATTTTCAAAGGAATGGTTATGCACCCTGGCGGAAACATCATCAAAATTGCCGATCAGACCATCGGTATACCTTGTGGCCCCCGCACTGGTGGCGCGATAACCGTCCCCAAATCGGGTGCGAAGAATAAAATCGAGCCCCCACTGGGCTTCCTCCATGATCCGAATTTGCAGAAGAGATCCCGGTTGAAGCCTCTGGGCGCAGGAAAACAGAGCGTCGACGATCTCCCCGGTCTGGGCAGTCTGCTGAGACTGGTCCCCCGCGTCGTGCCAGCCCCCAGAATAGCTGACTGACACCCCGTTGTGGCTTGCAATACAGTCCTGATGACAGGCGGCATGCCTTCCGGCTACAGGAAATCCGCAGCGCTGGCAGTAAAAGAAATTGACAGCCTTCCAAAGGGCTTCCTCACAGGGACTCTCCAAAGGGAAAACGCCGCTTACAAGACCGCCGCTTTCAAGTCGATAATGCCCCAGCTCCCTGTATTCGGAAAAATCCAGTACATCAAAGCATCCCCTCCGGTTTTCTACACGCTTTACCCTGCCGCTGTACACCGCTTTTCCGGTATCGGCATTTATGAGCGCAAAGTCCTCCCCCGCTCCCGCGGCAACGGCAGTCTTTTTGCCTTCCGGCCAATAGCCCGCCGTGGAAAGCCTGATCCCGGGCGCCTTATTCTCCCAGCCCAGTTCATGCTCCGCGCCCTCCACACGCTCCAGAGATATCTCCTTAAAATCATAGATGAGCGTCTCTCCGGCAGAAACGTCATGGCCACTGCAAAACACGTAAAAGGTAAGCTCGCATACAGCGTCTCTCGGCATGGCGGCAAACTCCCAAATACATTCCTGCCAGACCCCGTTCTGCAGGTCAAAGACCGTAGCGCCCTCTCTGCCGTACGGATCCGGCAGCGGCACTTCTCCCCTGCTGGTAACGCCGACATTCAGATGCAGTATTCTGGCCCCTTCGATCTGGGGGCGCACCCAAAATCGCAGGCGGTTAAATTCCCGCCAATCCTCGTGGTCTATCGAAAAGATCATCCGCGCCGTTCCGAAATTGCAGTAATCTCCATCCGCGGGCGCTCCCTCGGGCCAGCGGCCCGCCCGCAGCGCTGCCGTCATACGCACAAAATCGGAACACACTTCCACAGTGGCGGTGCCTCCGGCCTTGGGCGCTCCGTTGATCCTACGTGCCGCCAGCACATGCTTTTTCGGAAACGCGCTTTCCAGACTGCGCTCCCGGTGCAGGGGCAGCGGCCGGTGAAGATACAGGCTTTCCTGCAGCTCCCGTTCCAGTTCCTTTTCCATGTTTCTCCTCCTTTTGCCATTGATACTGAGTATAGTATCACTATACCGTGAAAACATTTTCACGACAATCAGCAATATTCCACAGTTTTGGAAGAGGATTCTGTACACTTGCACATTGGCTGGCATTTTGTTATACTTTCTCTATATGATGCTGACTGTGAAAAGAAAGGAACGAACTGTGAAAGGCGATATAACAATCCGACAGATCGCGACGGAAAGCGGTGTTTCCATCTCCACGGTCTCCCGTGTGATAAACGGCTCTGCCCATGTGTCTGAGGAAGCGCGTAGACGCGTGGAAGCCACAGTAGAAAAATATGCCTATCGTCCCAATCGTCTCGTTCAGAACCATATCAATCCCAAAAGCAGGATCATCGGTGTCATCATGCCGGATATCACAAATCCGTATTTTACGGCGATGTTCCGGGCCGTTTCCCTGGCAGCACAGGCTTCGGGGTATTCCGTGCTTTTGTCAAACACGGGCTTCACCGCCGCCAGCATGGACCGGACCACCAGAAACGAACTGGAAGCCTTTAAGATCATGCAGGAGCAAAATGCGGCCGGGGTCTTTGTAGCAGGAGGCCAGGCGGATCTTGTTCGCCTCAGGCCGGAATACAGGCAAGGATTGGAGGACATGGCCGCGCGGCTCCCTGTAGTAGTGCTTGGAGATCCTGTGAAAGACTCCCGCTGCCGGTTTATCCAGCGCGAACACGGTCACGGGGTCAGCATCGCTGTCGACCATCTTTTCTCTCTGGGTCACAGGCGTATTGCCTTCATAGGCGGAGAAACCGATGTTGCCGTCACTGAGCGTCGGCTTCGAGCATATGTGGACGCCCTGTCAGCCCACGGCCTTCCTTACGACCGGCAGCTTGCAGCACCCTCTGACTACTACGCGCCTGACGGCTGGCAGGCGGTGGACGGCCTGCTCCGGCGGGGGATAAGCTTTACCGCCCTGATCGCCATGAACGACAACGTGGCTCTTGGCGCATACCGGGCTCTGGCAGATCACGGCTTGACAGTCCCCGACGACGTTTCCGTCATAAGCTGCGACCAGTTCTTTAACGCCGATTTCTTTGATCCCCGGCTCACCAGCGTGGACCAGCACAACGGGCAACTTGGCGAATTCGTAGTTTCCCTTCTGCTCAATATGATGGGCGGCATGGATCAGCCCCGCCTTTTCGGTTTCCGGCCTGAGCTTGTCGTTCGGGAAAGCTGCCGCAGGTTCACGGATCGGTAAGCATTTCCGCAGAAGAAGCTCTTTCCGCTTTTGGAAAAGCCCAATTCATTTCATCACATTTCAAAGTCAAAGTCGGAAGGTACCGCTTGTCCGTACCCTCCGGCTTTTTATGAACTGCAGGAAAAAATTCTCCAAAAATCAAAGGAAAACGATGCTTCAGGCAAAAAATTTTCATCTCGCAGGACCAGGCCCGACCGTTGACAAGACATAGCCTACGTGAGATAATGTTCTATATTGATTGCGATTTCTTTCACTTGATCGCAGCGCGGACAAGGAGACAATATGAAGTATTTTCTGGCTATCGACATAGGCGCGTCCTCCGGCCGGCACATCGTTGGCTGGGAGGAAAACGGAGCCCTGCAAACGGAAGAGGTATACCGTTTTCAAAACGGCGTCTCGGAAACAGACGGACACCTCACCTGGGATGTGGAGCATCTTGAAAACGAGGTCCGCATCGGCATCGACGCGGCGCTGGCAAAGCATCCCGGAATAGAAAGCCTTTCCATTGACACCTGGGGCGTAGACTACGTCCTTTTGAAAGGAAACAAGCCTATTCTCCCCTGCTACGCTTACCGGGACAGCCGAACAGAGGAAAGCATTCCGAAGGTGCATGAGCTCGTGCCCTTCACGGAGCTGTATGCCCGGACGGGGATCCAGTTCCAATCCTTTAACACGATTTATCAGTTGTATGCCGATAAGCTGGCCGGACGGCTGGACGAAGCCTGCGGATTTCTCATGATCCCGGAATATCTGATGTACAGGCTCTGTGGCGTGAAAAGCCACGAATACACCAACGCCACCACGGGCGGCATGGTCAACGCGAAAAGCGGCCAATATGATGACGAAATCATCCGTACTTTGGGGCTGCCGCAGCAGTTTTTCAAGCCTTTGCAGCAGCCAGGCACGGTGATTGGGAAATATAAGGGCATTAAGGTAATACTGTGCCCCACCCACGATACCGCCAGCGCTGTGGAGGGCATTCCCATGGAAGGGCAGGAGCTTTTCCTTTCCTCCGGCACCTGGAGCCTGCTGGGGACCAGGCTGCCTGCTGCCCTTACCACTCCGGAAAGCCGGGAAGCTAATTTTACTAACGAGGGCGGTGTAGGATATATCCGCTACCTCAAAAACATCATGGGCATGTGGATGGTGAACAGCCTGAGAAAAGAGCTTTGCCCGAATGAGGAATTCTCCGTTATTGCGGCAAAGGCTGAGAACAGCGACTATCCCGGTCTGGTGAATGTGAATGACCAGTGCTTTATGGCTCCGCGCTCCATGACGGAAGCCGTGGAAAGGGCCCTTGTGGAAGCCGGGTATGCCGCGCCTCAGACCCCGGCGGACTATTTCCGCTGTGCCTACCGTTCCCTGGCAAAATGCTACGGCGAAACGACGCGGGAAATAGAAAGACTTACAGGACACAGGTACCATGTCCTGTATATTGTAGGCGGCGGCGCGAAGAACCAATATCTCAACCGATTGACCGAAGAAGAAACCAGATTGAAGGTGATCGCCCTGCCCATAGAAGCCACGGCCCTGGGCAACCTGAAATGCCAGATCATGGCGGCGCAAGCCGTACAATAATTATAAAGGAGATTCTGTTATGTCTAACCGTATCGTATTGAATACCATTTCCCATCATGGAGCAGGAGCCATTCAAAACATCGTTTCCGAGCTGACTGCCCGGGGATACAAAAAGGCTTTTGTCTGCACCGATCCCGACCTTTTGAAATTCGGCGTGGCGCAGAAGGTCACCGGTCTGCTGGATCAGGCCCATTTCACCTATGAAGTCTTCAGCGATGTTAAAGCTAACCCCACCATTGAGAACGTGCAGAGCGGCGTAAAGGCTTTCCTGGCAAGCGGCGCCGACAGCATCGTCGCCATCGGCGGCGGCTCTGCCATGGACACCGCCAAGGCCATCGGCATCATCGTCAAGAACCCGGAGTTTTCGGATGTCCGCAGCCTTGAGGGCGTGGCCCCCACCAAGAATCACGCCGTGTTTACCATCGCAGTACCCACCACCGCCGGTACCGCCGCGGAGGTCACCATCAACTATGTTATTACCGATGTGGAAAAGAAGCGCAAATTCGTCTGCGTGGACGTAAATGACATCCCCGAGATCGCCGTGGTCGACCCGGATATGATGTCCTCCATGCCCAAGAGCCTGACCGCCGCCACCGGTATGGATGCCCTGACCCACGCCATCGAAGGCTATATCACCAAGGGCGCCTGCGCCATTTCCGATATGTTCCATCTGGAAGCCATCCGCCTGATCTCCCTGAATCTCCGCGCTGCCGTCAACAACGAGCCTGCCGGAAGAAAGGGCATGGCTCTCGGGCAGTACATTGCCGGCATGGGCTTCTCCAATGTAGGCCTCGGCATCGTGCACAGCATGGCCCACGGCCTGAGCGCGCTGTATGACACTCCCCATGGCGTGGCCTGCGCCATCATCCTGCCCACAGGCCTGGAGTACAACAAATCCGTTGCAGGCAGCCGCTACCGCGCTGTCGGCAAGGCCATGGGCGTTGAGAGTATCGACTCCATGAGCGATGACGCCGCTGCCGACGCAACGATCGTCGCGGTAAAGCAGCTTTCCGCCGATGTAGGGATCCCTGCTGATCTCCACGGCATTTTGAAGGAAGAAGACGTTCAGTTCCTGTCTGAAAGCGCCTTTGCGGACGCCTGCTGCCCCGGCAACCCCAGAGATACCAGTGTGGAAGAGATCGCCTCCCTGTACCGCGGTCTGCTGTAAGGAGAGACCATTATGAGCTTTGAAGAAGCAAAGAAAAAATATGAGGCCCTGGGCGTAAACGTGACCGCAGCCATAGAAAAGCTGAAAACCGTTCCCGTTTCCCTGCACTGCTGGCAGGGTGACGATGTGCGCGGCTTTGATACCGATCCGGAAAAGCCCCTGACTGGTGGCATTCAGACCACCGGAAATTATCCTGGCAGGGCCAGAAATCCCCAGGAACTGATGGACGACATTGACAAGGTGATCGCCATGACCCCTGGACAGATTAAGCTTAACCTCCACGCAAGCTACGCCATTTTCGAGCCGGGCGAATGGGCCGACAGAGATCAGCTGGAGCCAAAGCATTTTGAAAAATGGGTGGATTTCTGCAAGGAGCGGGGCATCGGCTGCGATTTCAACCCCACCTTTTTCAGCCACCCAAAATGCGATCCCTTCACCCTTTCCAGCCCCAATGAGGAGACCCGCAAATTCTGGGTAGAGCACGGCAAGGCCTGCGTCCGCATCAGCCAGTACCTGGCTGACGAGCTGGGAAAGCCCTGTGTTATGAACATCTGGGCCGGTGACGGCTATAAGGATATCCCCGCGGACCGCATCGGCCCCCGGCAGCGCTACAGGCAGTCCTTTGACGAGATCCTCAGCGAGCCCTTCGACAAAACCAAGGTATACCCCTGCGCTGAGTCCAAGGTATTCGGCATCGGGGTGGAAAGCTACACCGTGGGCAGCTCTGAATGGTGCCTGAAATATGCTTCCGGCCGGGATGACTGCATCTGCCTTTTGGACAACGGCCACTATCACCCCACCGAGCTTGTAAGTGACAAGATCTCGTCCATTCTCACATACGATGAGAAGATGGCGCTTCATGTCACCCGGGGAGTGCGCTGGGACAGCGACCATGTGGTACTGTTTGACGATGAGACCCGGGAGATCGCCAAAGAAGTGGTGCGCTGCGGCATAGACCGTGTTTTCCTGGCGCTGGATTATTTCGATGCTTCCATAAACCGCATTGTCGCCTGGATCACCGGCTTCCGCAACTTCCAGAAAGCGTTGCTGTTCGCCCTTTTGCAGCCCAACGATGAACTGAAGAGCCTACAGGACAAAGGCGATTTCACCCGTCTGATGGTGATTCAGGAAGAGCTTAAGACCATGCCGTTCGGAGAGATCTGGGACGAGTACTGCCGCTCCTGCGGAAAGCCTATGGACGGGGAATGGCTCCCGGAGGTCGAAGAATATGAGCGCAGCGTTTTGAGCAGGAGGAAATAGAGAACATGAAAAACATTTTGGAAGCGCCCTTTGTTGTGGAAATGCGCAAAACAACGGCCAACATGTACCGCATGGGCTGGGACGAGCGCAACGGCGGCAATATCAGCTGGCTGCTGGACGAAAACGAAGTGGCTGAATATCTCGATCTTCACCATGTGATCCGGGAGATCCCCATCGGATTTGAGGCAAAGCCCCTGGTGGGGAAGATCTTCATCGTCACCGGTACCGGCAAATATTTTAAGAATATTGATGGCGACCCGGAAACAAACCTGGGGATCATCCGTGTTGGGCCGGACGGGAAAACCGCTGAGCTTTTATGGGGCTACCGCGACGGCGGAAAATTCACCAGTGAGCTTCCCGCTCACCTGATGAGCCATATGGCAAGGCTTCAGGCCGATCCCGAAAACCGTGTTGTCATGCATTGCCACCCCACCAATACACTTGCAATGACATACGTACATGAGCTGGACGAGAAAAAGTTCACCCATACTCTGTGGGAGATGTGTACCGAGTGCATCGTGGTTTTCCCGGACGGCATCGGTGTGCTGCCCTGGATGCTCTGCGGCACCAACTCCATCGGCGAGGCCACGGCGGAAAAGATGAAGGAGTTCCGCCTGGTAGTTTGGGGGATGCACGGCATTTACGGCGCGGGAAAGACCATGGACGAAACCTTCGGCCTCATCGAAACCGTGGAGAAGGCCGCTCAGATCTATATGCTCACGGCCCACCTTCCGCGCAGGAATACGATCAGGGACAGTGAAATGCAGGAGCTGGCCGAGTTCTTCGGCGTAAAGTACCGCAAGGATTTTCTTGACCTGTAAGACCTTCCGTTTGAAATTCGGCCAAAAAACATTTCGGACCGCAAAGAGATCCCGAAAGCCTCCATGCCGGAAGCTTTCGGGATCTTTCCTGTTCCTTTTCAAATTCAAAAACACTTTAATAGGGCATTCCGGATGCAATGCGCTTCGCGCGGGAAAGCATATATATCGCTTTCATGCAAGGGAAAGCGCAGGCTTGGCGTCCCTTTCCGGCAGAGTGCGGCCCATGCCTTACTCCCCTTCCAGTATCTTCATAAATTCCTCTCCGGTAACGGTTTCCTTTTCATACAGGTACTTTGCCAATTCGTCCAGCTTTCCCCGGCTCTCCTGCAAAATTTCAATTGCTTTCTCATGCTGCTTTTTCACCAGCTCCACCACCCTGCGGTCTATTTCCGCCTGGGTCTGTACGGAACAGCTGAGGGAGGCGTCGCCGCCGAGATACTGGTTGGAAACGGCTTCCATCGCCACCATGTCGAACTCCTCGCTCATGCCGTACCGGGTGATCATGGCCCGGGCCAGCTTCGTGGCCTGTTCGATATCATTGGAGGCGCCGGTGGTGATCTCGCCGAACACAAGCTCCTCCGCCGCACGCCCGCCGGTGAAGGTGGCAATCTTATTCTCCAATTCTTCTTTCGTCATCAGGTAATGGTTGCCCTCCTCCACCTGCATGGTGTAGCCCAAAGCGCCGGAGGTCCTGGGAACGATGGTGATCTTCTGCACCGGCGCAGAAGATGTTTGCTT
>CAZNZS010000020.1:0-32504 GCA_964577585.1 uncultured Acutalibacter sp. | reverse complement strand
AGATTTAGGTTCTGGTATCTTCGATGTGCAGGTTCAAGTCCTGTTGCCCGCACCACATCGCGGCGAATCCTTGTGGTTCGCCGCATTTTTCTGCGCAAAATTCGGCTTCACCGTTCGGATTGCCGCTCCTTTCCGAAAAAAGGTGCTGTGCCCCAGTGGGGCACGTCCAGCACCGACCGGAGCAAAGCGTAGACCACGCTTGCTGCGCCTGTTCGCTTGTAAACGGTGAGCGCGTTCCGGTGGAACGCTGGTGCGAACTGACCGAGCCGACAGGCGAGACCTCACGACGGCTCCACTGCGCTATCAACTTTTTTCGGGTAAGGGCAAAGGACATCTATTTTGCTTAAGACAGGACTTGAACCTGCATTTGAATTTGAACTCTAAGCCTATGCGGGGCACACTACCAAAACTTGCGGACTTGCATATTCTCCCCTTACCCCTTATAATGTAACCAGAAAGAAGGTGACGCCATGTGTACGCAAAACGATCTTTCCGCGATCACGTCCGATATCATTCGTTCCTATCATGAAGCTTACCGAGAAGATCTCCGTCAGATTTACCTGTACGGCTCTTACGCCAGAGGGGACTATGACGGTGAATCTGACATTGACCTTGTTGCCATTGTCGATGGAGACAGAACTGATTTGCAGCAGCGACTTAGAAGCGTATGGGATGTGGCAGCGGAGTTAGGCCTGGAGTATGATGTGGTGGTGTCCCCTACTGTTATTCCCAAAAGTGAATTCGAGCATTTTGCCGAGGTGCTGCCTTATTATCGCAATATCCGCACCGAGGGGGTATTGCTCTATGCCTGACAATCGAATTGAGCTAATCTGTTATCGCCTTGACACTGCCAAAGAGAAATTGAGCGCTGCTCAAGTGCTGTTGGAATCCGGCAAAAATCGACAAGCTTCTGTCGAAGCTCATCGATTTTTACTTTTTCACCCTTCACTCTTCACTACCTTCGCGGGTCGATTTTTGAAAAGTTATAAGTTATATTGAATAGTGGATAAGGCAAGGGCTTCCAAGGCTTTACAGACACGGGCTTTTTACGGCAGTTTACTCACTAACAAGTTTTTCCGATGTAAGGCAAAGGACATCTGTTTTGTATTGGATACACAAATCGAGGCAGGCTGCAAGAGCCTGCCTCGATTTTTTCCGACCTGTTTTCCCCTTTTGCGTTAAAGCGGCGGCGTTTTGCTTACCGTATTCCCCGCTTTTGGGCAAAGGCTGTCACGGTATCGGCCCAATGCTCAAAGGCAAAGCTCTTTTTGATATCCGTCATGTCGATATAGGCCCCGTTCATGAGACACTGTATGGCGGCTTCGGCTGCCAGGCCCTCCCTGGTGAAGGGGTCGGAGAGATATTGCTCCAACTCAATATTCATCTTCTGGTCACAGCCTTGAATGGCACCCAGATAGAAATAGCTGTCCCGGCCCAAAAGCTCACCGATCCTGGAAAAGCAGTCGATCCCCTCCCGGATTTGCGCGATGGTAACCCGGCGCTGAAATTTGGCCGCGCGGACTCCGTCCATGAGAAGATTGTCCACCGTGGTTTCCAGAACCTCGGCCAGATCGGGAAGAAGGGCGGTGTCTGGCAGGGCTTCGCCCCGTTCCCATTTGCTGACGGCCTGAAAGGAAATGTTGATCCGTTCTCCCAGCTCCTGCTGGGTCAGGCCCTTGGACTTTCGGAGGGAAAGTATCTGCTCTCCCACCCTTTTTTGATCAACTGACATAAATATATCCTCCTTGTCGGTTTTCTGCTTCGAAGCATATAAGCATTATACCTGCAAGGAGGAGATCCCACAATCATCTATTAGGAGAAGGAAGTATCCAACCATTCTACCAAGGGTTGAATCAGATCCTTCCGGAATTCAGCCGGCGATACCGTTTTCCTTCACCGCTTCATGCCGCACAGCCAAAATATCAGCATATCCATCAAAAACAGAGTGCCTGGCAGCAAAGCTGTCAAACACCGCGGGACAGTATCGCACCGTCTGGAGATCTTATCCAGTACAGGCACGATCACATATTGCAGGAACAGTGCGGATACGCCGAAAAACAGCACCGAACGCAGGCAGATAAGGCCATCCACATTGCCCCAGTTCCAGATCTCCGTATTGTAGTCCCACAAGCGTGTATGGAAAGCATACAGCAGGACCCAGCCCGTTCCGAATTCCAGGGCGCCGCAGACTGCCGCCGAAACCGGGAACACCAGCCATGGCTTTTTCCGCAGCCGGGTAGTCGTCAGCACAATGAGCAGCGCTCCAAACCCGTAAATGGGGATCCAGGGCCCGAAGGTGCTGCCCCGCTTTACCCAGTAGCCGAGATCGATCCTGTAGAACAGTTCCTCATAGAAAAAGCCGAAGATACCGCCAACGGCAAATACCATTGTCAGCAGCAGAAGCTGCCGGACAGCCCTGTTTTCTTTCTTAACCTCCATACCATCATTCCCCCAGTTAGGGCTTTGAGCATAAGGAACGCCGCGGTGACATGGGAAAGCCGCTGCAGTCCAGGCCGCAGAACAGCACCGGAGCCTCCCCCCTGCCTTGATCGTACCAGCGTCAAAATGCTCTGTAATGCCCATTCCCATTCCTCCCGCAGTTTTGACTTTATCTCCGGGATGCCTTCCGTTTGGCGGCCGCGGACAAAAATCGCCCTGCTTCGGGTCTGTTCTATCTGTTTTTCATTTTACCACTGCCGTGGCCATACCGCAAGCCAGGCAGCAGTAAAAAACCTTCGCTGCTTTTCACTGCAGCGGAGGTTTTTTTACTATGTTCTCTATGCCGTTCCGTGGTATCCTGCCTTTTAAACCGGTTCCTTCTCTTTGGAAGCTGCCTGCCCTTTCTCTGCCTTTTCCTTACAGGAGCAGACCCACAGCTTCTCCGCTGTCGGAGTCCAGTTTTCCGCGTAGGCCTTACATTTTTCGCAAAGGTGCTCCGCTGTTTCAGGCGACTGAAGGTCCGTGGAATGGGCGCCGGTCCGCTCTACCATTTCTTGCAGCTTTTCCGGGTTTTCCAGCATGGGACAGGGACGGAGATGATTGTCGTTGAAGGGCTGGCCATCATGATAGGCCATGAAGATCGGAGAGCGCAGAACATCCAGCAGGCTCATATCCCGGATATTGGCATTGGAGTAGTGAATGAACACACAGGGGTCGCAGTCGCCGTTGGCGTTGATGTGGAAATACCTCCGTCCGCCTGCGATGCAGCCCTGAACGAACTCTCCGTCATTCTGGAAATCCATGGCAAAGATCGGCTTTTCCTGCCTTGCCTGACGTATTTTATGATACATGAACTCCCGCTGTTCGGGGGTGGGCAGCAGCTCCGGCACAGCGTCGTTCCCGATGGGCATATAGTGGAAATACCAGACAAAGTCGGCTCCCCACTCCACCATCTGATCAAAATATTCGTCGCTGCTTATGGATTCAAAATTCTGGCTGGTATAGCAGCAGCTGATGCCGAAGGGCAGCTTTTTCCTCTTGAGCAAAGCCATGGCCTCCACCACCTTGCCGTAGGTGCCTGTTCCCCGGCGCCCGTCTGTGGCGCTTTCAAAGCCCTCCACACTGATGGCGGGGATAAAGTTGCCGACACGGAGCATTTCATCGGCAAAGGCTTCGTCGATCAATGTGGCGTTCGTAAAGCACAAAAACTGGCAATCGTCATGCTTGCGGCAGAGGGCGATGAGATCGTCCCTGCGGACCATGGGTTCTCCGCCGGTGTAAATGTAGATATACACGCCCAGCTCCTTGCCCTGGGTGATGATGGAATCGATCTCGTCAAAGCTCAGGTTTAGCTTGTTTCCGTACTCAGCCGCCCAACAGCCTGTGCAGTGAAGATTGCAGGCCGAAGTGGGGTCCAGCAGAATGGCCCAGGGAATGTTGCAGCCGTATTTTTCCCGCATTTCCTCCTGGCGGGGCCACCCCACCAGGTTGCCGTTAATGATGAAATTCTCAAACACGGTCTTGAGCACGTCTTTATCCGTTTCGGTAAAGATCCTGTACATCAGCTTGTGCATGGCGCAGCCGGGGTCTTCTATTACCTTTCTGAAGGCCGCCCGCTGCACCGGAAAGCCCCGTTCTCCTTCCGGGGCGAACTTATCCACCCAATCCATGAGCTTTGGGAGATTCTCCTCCGGGTCCCGCTCAATATAGCTGAACGCCTTTTTCAGTCCGAAACGCACGATCCTGTTTGATGTATCCATGGTAGGTCCTCCTGTTTTCGTGGAATGGCTTATAGCCGTATGATAGCGGAGGAACCGATCCGACATCAATCGACAAAGCCCCGCATCTGTCGAAAAATCGGACAGGCAGGGGGCTTTGTCTAAAAAGCGCGTGATCTCGTCAGCGCTTTTCTATATTTTGAATTTGTCCAGCGCGTGGCTTATGCTGCCGTCAATGATCACGAAATAATCGTCAAGCTGCACCCGGCGCTCGTCCGGCATGCCTTCCTCTATCCATTCCAAAACCAGACCGGCACAGCCTCTGGCGTAAACCTTTGCGATAAAGTCTTTTTTCTCCTCCGGCACCCTTTCTGCCTGAGGATAAGCTTCGATCCGCCCGCGCATCAGCTTATATACGGGCTTTATCACCGCCCGCTCATACTGCATTCTGTTTTTGGCGTCATATCCGTGCAGTATTACGATCCGGTGCGTATAGAAAAGATGAAAAAGCTGCCGGATCTGCCCCTGCCAATCGTCTCCCGAAGCCAAGCTTTCCCTGACGCACTTTTCAATTTCCTGTGTCAGCGACCACTCCATCAGATCGTAGATATCGTGGAAGTGATAGTAAAAGGTCTGTCTGTTCAGGCCGCATTCCGTCACGATATCCTTTACCGTGATCTTTTCAATGCTCCGCTTTTCCAGCAAAGCGAGAAAAGCGTCCGTAATCGTCTGCTTCGTAATCTGCCGCATAGCGGTTTTCCTTTCTGTTTTCAATCTTTCAGCTATTATATATTCTTTTCTCAGCCCTTGCAAGTGATTTTCCCATATTGCGTCAGCGCTCTTTATCCCGCGTTCTGCTTTTCAAACCGCATAATAAAAAATGATATATTTGTCTTGAAAAAATGCGAAAAACATCTCTCCGTGCATCGCCTGCCGGCCGTCAGCAAAGGGCAAAGGCTTTATCGCCTTTGCCCTTTTTATGCCGATCGTCTGAATTTCAAAAGCGGATGTCCTGCCGGTCTTTCTTTTCCTCACGGCCCAGCATGATCTGCAATATCTCCGTGTCTGTCTCATGCATCCCCTCACGCCCGATTTGACCTATGCTCTTTATGGTGCCCTCCACCGTGTCCATTACCAGCCCTTCCCCGGGCTGGAAGACATGTCCGTTTCTGGCAAGCTCATAGGCCGTTATCGCACAGTCCACCGCTGTCGCGATCTTGGCCGCGCAGGAAGATTTCGCCCCGTCGCACACCATGCCGCCCACGGTGGCGATCGTGTTGGTTATGGTATCCGTAACGATATCGTGCAGAGCATCGGGCGGCGTAAGCTCTCCCAGCAGATAGGCAATTGCCGCGCCTGCGCCGCAGGCGGCACTGACAGCACCGCAATAAGCGGAAAGGCTTCCTATGTACCGTTTTTGATGGATGGCAATCAGATTGCTTACCGCCAGGCTGCGGAGCATACGCTGCCGGGAGATCCCGTAAATATCGGCATAGACCTTTACCGGCAGGGAAACCGTCAGCCCCTGATTGCCGCTGCCGGAATTGATCACCACCGGCATGGCGCAGCCGTTCATTCTGGCATCGGAGCCTGCGGCGGCATACGCCTTTGCCACCGTTCTGGCGGTATCGGTATTTCGGAAACGGATCGAAGAAAGAAGCGTTTTTCCCACCTGCGCACCGAAGGGGTCCGTCAGTCCTCTTTCCGCGATCTTCAGATTGCAGGAAAGCTGGTATTCCAGCAGCTCAAATATTTCGGGATCGTCCAGGGAATCGCCGTAGGCCAGAATGTCTTCCACATTCAAAAGCTGCTTGTCCGCGTCAGCTGCCGTATTTTTCACCCGGACGTTCGGTTCCTTCTGGAAGACCGTTTTCCCGTTTTTCTCAATTTTGGTAATGTTTTTGTGATAATCCCGTATCTCCACGGCAGAAGACTCCTGCCCGGTGGTCAGAATGATCCTGATATAAAGATTTTCCACATCCTCCGCCAGCACGCAATCGCAGAAGCCATTTTGGAGCAGTTCCTTTGCTTTGGCGATATGCCGCGGCTCAACGGATCCCAGCACCTCCAGATCCTTTGACGGATCGCCGCCCAGGATCCCCAGGGCAGCCGCCACGTCGATGCCTTTGAGGCCCCCCGAATTGGGGACCGTCACTCCCATCACGTTCTTTACGATATTCCCGCTGCAGAAAACGGAGCAATGCTCCGGCTGACGCTCCAAAACCTCTCTGGCCCTGGCGGCGGCATAGGCAATGGCAATAGGCTCCGTACATCCCATCGCCGCCACCAGCTCCGCGCTGAGTATGCGGCTGTATGCCGATACCGTTTCCCTGGTCATGCTTTTCTCTTCCTTCTGAAATATTTGTGCTGCGCTGTTTCCATGACCCGATCGCAGACTGAACGAATTTATTCGCTCTTTTCCTCTGTAACCGCCTGTTTTCGGTTATTGTAGAAAAACAGCGCCACAGAAACACCGCAAATTATAACATAACCTGTCACACTAAGTAAATCCGGAATCTGATCAAACAGGAAAAATCCCAGCAGCGCGGAAAAAATCACCTGAGTATAATCATAGACAGAGATTTCCCGTGCCGGCGCGTGCGTGTATGCCGCCGTCACCGAGAACTGTCCTCCCGCCGCCGACAATCCTGCAAGCAGCAGCATACCGACCTGAAAAAGCGACATTGGGTGGTAGTCAAACAGGAAAAATGGCAGGCTTACGAGGCAGGAAAACCCTGAAAAGAAGAACACTATAAACGTACCGCGTTCACCGCGCTGCCCCAGCACCCTGACTGCCGTATATGCCGCGCCCGCTGCCATTCCTCCCAACGCACCGATAACGGCGGGCAGCCAGTCCGCACCGCCGAAGCCTCCGGGCTTGATGATCAGCAGCGCACCCGTAAATGCAGTAAGAACACCGGCGATCTGCATGGGCTTTACCTTTTCGTGCAGTGCAAAATAGGAAAACAGGATCGCAAAGAATGGAGAAAGCTTATTCAGCATGGAAGCGTCTGAAAGCACCAGATGGTCAATTGCATAATAGTTCCCCAGTATGCCTATGGTCCCGAAAACCGCCCTGGCAAGGTACACCGGCAGCTGGCCGCGATCCCATCTGAACTTTTCTTCGGAACGAAGCAGAATGATCAGCGCGCAAAGCAGGGCGATGAGATTTCGAAAAAAGCTTTTCTGCATAGAAGGCAGGTCTCCTGCAAGGCGTACAAAGCATCCCTGCACGGCAAAGCAGAATGCCGCGCTCAAAATACAAAGGATCCCTTTTGTCTTTCCGTTTATCCGCATTTTCATTTCCTCTTTCAATCGATCTGCCGGTCCAGCATGGGCAATGCCTTCGCATAGATCTCTATTGCCTTTTGAAGCACCTCAAGCTCTATTGCTTCATCAGGCTGATGGCACGCGCCTTTGCCGCCTTCGCCGTCCGTTCTTGGCAATCCCGGACCAAAGGGCACCGTATTCGGCATCATTCGCGCATAGGTTCCCCCGCCCATGACATACAGCGGGAATTCGCGATCCCAGACGCTTTCGCAGATTTCCTTCATTTTTCTGATCACCGGCATATTGGGATCCATGTAATAGCCCTCGCTGTCCGACCAGTCATCTATTCCAAACCCGTATGCCTGAAGTCGATGCTCTGCCGCTTTTCCGGCAGCCTTCGTGTCTAGCCCGGCAGGATAACGAATATCAAACACCATGGTAAAGCGCCCGTTTTCAAGCCTTGTGATGCCGGAAGCCATGGTAAGCTTGCCGAACTCCGGCGTCTCAAAAGCAATTCCCAGCCCGGCGCCGTAATAATCCTCCAGGAAAGCGATCACGCCACGCATGGTTTCCTCTGCCGCCGCATCCAGCAATCCGGATCCGCTCAAAAGCTGCGCGAGAAGCTTCTGCGCATGAACGGAACCTTCGGGAAAAGCGGCATGCGCAGCCTTCCCCCGCGCCGCTATTTTTATTAGCCCGCTTTCTTCTGACAGCGTGTACGGTATATTAATGTTTCGCAGGCGTTCCTTCACTTTTTCCAAAGGCGCCCTAAGCATTGCCCACGCCTCTCCGGGCACGCTGTTCGGCACGGTTCCCGCGGAAAAAGCAGCGAGGACCCCGCTGTTAAGCTCACGTGACGCACGAATGAGCATATGGCCTTTTTCACCGTGGCATACAGGAAGCCGGGCGTCAGGCACTATTGAGAATACCGGTATGTTTTCTTCCCGTTCAAGATAGTATTTGACATCCTCCATACCGGCCTCCTCGTTGCAGCCAAAAAACATGCATATACTGTGATGAGGAGCATAACCGCTTTCTTTCAAATATCGCAGCGCGTAGAGCGCCGCCAGTGCGGGGCCCTTGTCGTCTGCGCATCCCCTGCCGCACAGCATACCGTTTTTGACGGTCATTCTGTACGGATCCTGGCTCCACCCGATCCCCTCGGGCACAACGTCCAGATGGGACAGGATCCCGATAGAGCGCTGTGAGCGTCCCTGAAGCCTTGCTGTGCCGCAGTGATTTTCAAAATTCCTCGTTTCAAGCCCGAACCGTTCAGCGCAACGCATAGCTTCTTCCAATGCCAATGCGCAGGGAGCTCCATAAGGATATTCATCGATGTCTTTCCGGCTGACGCTGGGATACCGTATCCAGTTTGCCAAGTCCTCTAAAAATTCCTGTTCGTGACTTTTTACCCAATCTTGAAGAGATCCCATTTTCTCCTCCTCAGCTCTGTGAAGCATTCCGCGCCGCTTCCACTATTCTGCGGATCCTGGCATAGGGGATCTCCGTGGGCAGCGTACAGTCCGCGGCCAGAATAAACTGCTTCGGGCCATACCGGCGAACAAGGCTTTGGGTCTCCTTCATCAGCTCTTCCTCCGTCCCCAGGGTCATAACTCCACTGCGGTTAGGCAGTCCGCCCATAAGCGTCTTTCCCGGGAACAGCCGCTTTCCCTCCTCCAGCGGCAGCGGCGCTTCATATACGCCCCAGTTTACAACATCCGCATGATCCGCATAGGAAGCATAACGCTCCATATTCAGTCCATCCTTGCAGATGTGCAGGAACACCGTCATGCCTGCTTTCCTGATCTCCGAAAGGATCTTCCTGTCAAACGGCTCGATCCATTTCTTGAATTCATCATCCGTAAACCAGCGCTTCTCGCCTCCCAGCGCGGCATAGTAAACGCCGTCCACACCCGCCTGCGCATACGCGTGAACCAGCCTGCACATCTGCTCGGTGATGCAGTCAAACGCCTCAAGAACTGCATCGGGATCCTCTCTCAGGCTTTCCGCCAGCAGCGTCCGGGCACGGTCATAGCCGCAGGAAGGTTCTATCGGATGTATGCCGGAGGCGGTGATGCCGTGCAGCGTGCCCAAAGTGAATACCTCGGCCCCGCTTCTGTCCGCGATACGCCCGGCAAAATCTGCCTGCGCCTCCACAAAGGCGCCCTCTTTACAGGTTTTGCATACTCGCTTCCAGGTTGCGGGACCTTCAAACTCCCCCGCACCGGGAACCAGATTTTCATTCATGATCTTGCAGATATCGGTGTCAGTTTCCCTGAAAAACTCCAAATGGCTTTGTACACCGGCCTCTCCCGCGTTTCTCTCCTTAGGAAAATGCAGGGAAAAGCTTACCGGGGTATGATCCGGCTCCTTTCCGGCCAAAACCGCCAATACACGCTCCTTTTTCGTCATTGCGATGTCCTCCCCTGTTTTTACAGGTATGGGCGGGAGAGCAAATTCTCCCGCCGTATACCATATGCTTTATTCCATTGGCAGCCCGTTTTCATCGAAGTAAACAGGCTTGCCGGTCTTACCCGAACGGTAAATGGCGTCGAGAATACGTGTGACTACAATTGCCTGCTCAGGCTTTACGACAACGTCTTTGTCGTTTGCAATGGCATCGATCCACATTCTCGCTTCTACATCGGAGGGCTTTTCCGCCTTTACGCCATAGAAGGTCACGCCTGTGGAATCAAGCGTTACCTGCTCGGTAGTCCATTTGTTATATTTTACACGGTTTATGCGCAGTCCGTCGCGCATATCAGCGCCGGCCTTCACACCGCAGAGGGTCGTTTTTGCTTCAATGATATCAAGCGTATTCAGAGCCCAGGCCGATTCCAGCGAAACAGTAGCGCCGTTCTGCATCACAATAAAACCAAACGCGGAATCCTCCACAGTGATTTTGCTGGAATCCCAATCGCCCCATGAGTTTCCGGATTCTTTCTGATCGCCCAGCTTCTTGAACACACTGCCCACTACCATCTTCGGCTGATAGTTGTTCATCATCCAAAGGGTAAGGTCCAGGGCGTGGGTGCCTATGTCGATCAACGGCCCGCCGCCCTGCTCGTATTCATCGATAAACACGCCCCAGGTGGGAACGCCGCGCCTGCGCACCGCGTGTGCCTTTGCATAATAGATCTCGCCAAGCTCATCCGCTTCGCAGGCACGCTTTAAGTACCATGAGTCGGGGCGGTAACGGTTTTGGTAGCCTATTGTCAGCTTCTTGCCTGTACGTTTTGCGGCATCCAGCATTTTTTGAGCCTCTTCGCCGTTTATTGCCATTGGTTTTTCGCACATAACGTGCTTGCCGGCTTCGAGCGCATCCACCGTAATGAAGCTGTGTTCACGGTTGGGCGTGCACACGTGCACTATATCGATCGTCTTGTCCTTCAAAAGCTCCCTGTAATCGGTATAAGCTTTTGCGCCCTCCGCTCCAAAATCAGCGCAGGCCTTCTTCGCCCTTTCTTCAATGATGTCGCAAAACGCTACCAGTTCCACGTCCGGCTGCTTACTGAGCGAAGGCATATGCTTGCTGTTTGCGATACCTCCGCAGCCTACGATACCTATTCTAAACTTTTTTTCCATAACAGTACACTCCTTTTCTACATTTTTCGGCTTGGTTTACAGTTTGAGCAAATACTCCGCGTCTTCGCGGATACAGGTAAAGATATCTCCGCAGTAATCATGCTCCCTCTCCGCGATATAAGCCTTCGCGCCCTGGGCGTCCGCCACTTCCCTGACGCGCTTCCAGTCGATCATGCCTTTTCCAAGCGCCGTGTTCCATGTGCGTTCCGCACGCATTTTCAGCACAGCCTCAGTAAAATCCTCTTTCTGGCCGTCGGAGTTTTTGAATCCCTCCTTTGGGTTATGCATTTTGGATGGGCCCAGCTTGTCCGTGGTCGTTTCCTTCACATGGATCAGCCGGAACCTTCCGCTGTACTGATTCATATACGCCTCCCAATCGATGCCAGCCGTTACCGTCCATCCTACATCCATCTGGAAAAACACCTTTTCAGGGTCCGTGTTCTCGATCAGAATATCAAGCAGGTGCCGGCCGTTTTCAGCCAAGCTGAACTCGCCGCGGTGGTTGTGATAGCCGAGTTGGATCCCGCGCTCCCTGCACAAAGCCCCGGCTTCATTCAATTGGCGAGCGGCCTCAAGGGCGCTTGCGCTGTCATAGCAGTAAGCGCCGGCAATTATGATATACGGCATTTCCAGAGCTTCTGCGATTTTCAGGGTTTCTCTGAGCTCCTCTAACCGGATGTGTGTGGACAGCGGTATCAAATTCAGTGAGCGCAGCTTTTCACGTAATTCAGACGTGGGCATCCCACCGTAATTTGACTGCGCAAATTCCACTCCGCGATATCCAGCCTGCGCGGCCCGTTCCAAAGCCCTCGAAAAATCCTTATCGATATCCCCAAACAAAGAATATAACTGCAAGTAAACTTCTTTCATGATTTCTTCCTTCCTTTCTGTCATCCCTTTACAGCGCCAATGGCAATGCCTTTTACAAAATTGTTCTGCACAAACGGATAAATGACCAGTATCGGCAGGATGCCCACCACCGCTATTGCCATGCGCACCGTCATTCCGGGTATCTTGCTGATGTAATCCGCCGCTCCGCTCATCTCCGTGTTGGACTGCAAAAACTGAATGTCCGACATCATTCGGTTCAAAAGCTGCTGAATGCTGAAAAGCTTTGAATCCGTTACATATATCATGCCGTTATACCAGTCATTCCAATAGGCGATACCGGAAAACAGGCATACCGTCGCAATGATCGGCTTTCCCATAGGCAGAATGATTTTCAGAAATATTCTCATTTCCGAAGCGCCGTCTATCTGCGCGGATTCTATGATTGCTCTTGGAATACTGCTTTGGAAAAACGTCTTCATTATCATGACAAAATAGGCGTTCAGCAACAGCAGCGGTACGATAAGACCGGCAAGCGTATTTTTGATGCCGAAGTAAGTGGTATACATCAAATAGGTAGGCACGAGGCCTCCGCTGAACAGCATCGTGAAAAACACGATAAATGTGATGGCTCTTCGGCCCGGTAGATCTGTCCTGGAAAGGGGATAAGAGATCATTGTCGTCAGAATCAGATTTCCGCAGGTTCCGATCAGCGTTACCAGCACCGTTATGCCATAAGCCCGAAAGATCTGATCGCTGCGCTTGAGCAGATACGCATATGCGTCCAGGCTCCACTTCTCGGGAAAAAGGGAATAGCCGTTCCTGATGATCGTGTTATTGTCCGTAAAGGAAGAAACGGCCAGAAGGACAAACGGCAAAATGCACGCGATCGAAACTGCCGCCATCAAAATATGGGAAACGGCTTGAAACACCCGTTCTTCTTTTGTCTTCATGAGCTTCCCCTGCCTTTCTGCTAAAACAGCGCGTTTTCCGGGTTGATCTTTCGAACGACCAGATTTGACAGCAGCACCAGCACAAAGCCAACAAACGACTGATAGAGTCCGGCCGCTGAAGACATGCCGATATCGCCAAGCTGCATGAGGCCCCGGTAAACATAGGTGCTGATAACGTTCGTTGTAGGATAAAGCGGACCCGAATCCATGGGCACCTGATAAAACAGGCCGAAATCGGAATAGAAGATCTTGCCTATGGCAAGCAGCACCATTATTGTGATCTCCGGCTGTATGAGCGGAAGCACGATCTTTCGGATCTGCTGCATTTTTGTTGCGCCCTCCAGGGCGGCGCATTCCAGATACTCACGGTCGATCCCTATGACTGCCGAATAATAGATGATGCACAGGTAGCCCACATTCTTCCAAAGCTCCACTATAGTAAGTATGACCGGCCATTTTCCGGCGTCCGTATACCACGATACCTTTTCCATATGAAGCAGCGGCAGGATCGTGTTGTTAAGAAAGCCCGTATCCGTACTCAGGAACGCATTTGCAAGATAACTGATAATGACCATGGAGATAAGGTAGGGCAGCAAAGTGACGCTTTGATAAAAGCGTTTTATCTTTTTGGCCGTCAGTTCACTGAGAATGATCGCCATTGCCACGGCAAACACCGTGTTGAGCACGATAAACGCAAGGTTATAAAGCACTGTGTTGCGGGTTATGGTCCATGCGTCCTGCGTGGCAAACAGGTACTTGAAATTGCTGAGTCCCGCCCAATCGCTTCCCCATATGCCCTTTTTGAAATTGACATTTTTGAATGCGATCACGAGCCCAAACATTGGCAGATAGTTATTGATCAGCAAGTACAGAAGCGGTAAGACCATCATGATATACAGGGGAATGAATTTTTTGATCTTTCTGAGGCTCGTCCGCGTCTTCAATGTCATCACCTTCTTACCTTTTTATTTTTGAAAAGAGCCTCGCGGGGAGGCTCTTTTCACTTCATTTCTTACCGAGCCTTCCAGGCATCAAGCTGAGTCTGCTTTTCCGCAATGATCTTATCGATCCCGGCAGCCTCAAGCTTCGCGACAAATTCCGGGATAACGGTTTCCGGATCGACCAGGCCCGACGTCAGAGATACGCCGTATTCACTGACAACGTTGGCGCATGCGGCCGCTTCCGTCTTAACGTTTGTGGAATCATAAGAGAAGCCAAAGGCCGCGGACTTTTTCGCGGATTTGTTGAATGCGTCTGTATCTTCCCAGATCGTTTCGGAATCGCCGTTCCATACGTGGGAAATGAACTGGTTGCCGAACATCCAGCCGTAATTCAGGTTGTAGCCCGAGGTCTCGCTGGTAACGCCTTCGGGATAATCGATAAGGCCGTTGTCCAGCACTTCATAATGCTCGCCCTCGATGCCCCATGCCAGCGTGTTCATCACGTCTTCATCGGAGTACATAAGGTTCAGAAGCTGCATGGCCTTCTGGGGGTAGTCGGTATTCTCGGGGATAGTCCATTGGATAGACTGCACAACAGTTGTATTTGTGGTAGCCGGGCTGATGCAGACCTGTGCCATCTCTTTTCCTATACTCTTGCTCTCTTTAAACGCGTAGCCAGGCTTTAAGGTACTAAGGGAAGCAAAGGCCGTGCCCGCCTTAAAGTAGGACCGCGCATTTTCACCCGCCGTCACCACGTCCTCGGAAATGTAGCCCTTCTGATACCAGTCGCGCATCCGTTTTGCCATTTCCATGTATTCATCGCTTGCGTAATAGTTTACGACCTCAAGGCCTTCGCCGTAATTCAACAGCGCGCCCAGACCATCTACGAGCAGGTCAAGCCCGGGAATCAGATATTCGGCTGCATAAGTGGTTTCTGTGCCGACGAGTGGTGTGATTTCCGGCTCATTTGCCTTGATGATAGAAAATACCTTTTCTACATCATCAAAGGTCTTGATGGAATCCAGATCTATATTGTTTTTATCCGCGATCCCCTTGTCAAACAGGAAACCATATTCCTTTGCAAGATCGCGGATCGTCGTCACGGCATACTGCCGGCCCGCAATTTTACTGGCTTCCAGGAAATCGCGCCCGACGGCGTCGATGATACCTTGTCCATCGCTTTCCAGCAGATCGGTGATGTCCATCAAATGTCCCTTGGCGTACATGCTCTGGAACCATTCGTAGTACATACACATAAGGTCGATCTGTTCGCCGCTCGACAGCATCAGGTTCGTCTGCTGAGGGTAGTTCGCCATGTTGACTGTAAACGGCTTGACCGTAACGCCGATCTTCTCTTTCGTCAACTCGCTCAGAGATTCGAAAACCTTATTCAGATCCGCAGGTTCGGTGCCGCACCAGAAAGCCAATACCAGCTCTGCGTCTTCTTCCTGATTGGTATTTGCCGGTTCTGATGCTTCTGTCTTGCTTTCGGTGCGGGATTCCTCGCCGCCTGACTGAGCCGTACTGCCGGTACCTCCCCCGGAACTGCACGCGCTCAGGGACAAAAGCATCGCAAGGACCAGCACCATTGCCAGAACTGCTTTTGACCATCTTCTTGTTGCTTTCATGAATACTCCTCCTTTGTTGCGGAAGCAAATTTTGTGCCCTCATTATAGGGTTACAAATCATTTATCCTCTACTAAATTTGTGTTCTATGCTATTGATTTTGTATCTTTTAACCATAAAATGGCATGGGATATGACGTCTATTCAATTGACTTCCCGATATAACTGTGAAATAATGAAAACAGGATCCGGCGCATGAAAAAGCTTGCGCCGTACCGTATATGGGGGAGGTCGAAAATATGAAAGCTCACCGGTTCTCAAACAGTCTTCAGCTGCGCATTCCGATGCAGCTTGTCGTCATGCTGCTGCCGCTCATGGTTCTGCTGATCTTTTTCAATATTTACTCTACCCAGCTTGTACAGGAGCAAACCGCTTCTCTGGTGAAAAACACCATATCTCTTCTGGAAAGCCAGATATCCGCTACCCTTTCTCAAATAGACAGAAGCCTTCTGAGCATGGATATCAATTCCCTGTCAACAGGAAACGGTTCTCTTTCCAGCGCGGACGCACAGACCATTCTGCAGATGCGCGCGCGGAATTCCATACGTCCTGTTCTGGGCACCTACAGCTTCCTTGACGGCGTGTTTCTTTATTCTCCCGACACCGAAAGAGTGAACTCCTATTCCCATGAGTACGGCGATCTGTCCCAGAAGCTTGAGATTTTGGATGAGATCAAAAAACTGTCGGAACGGTTTTCAGAAGGAGAGGTAACAAGCTGGACCGGCGTACAGCTCAACGGCGAATTCTATCTGGTACGGATCCTCAGTCTCGGGGAATACCATATCGGTGCGTGGCTGCAGCCCCGAAGGCTTTTCTCTCATGTCTGGACTTCGGAAGTACAGGCGCTTGATCACATCGGCTTTGTAACGGATTCGGGACAGACACTTTTTGCGGGATTTCCGGATTTTTCCAGCCAGTTCAGCAAGACCCGCAGTGCCTCCGGCTTCGGCCGATATTACGCGGAAGACGTGGCGTACAACACGATTTCCCTTCCCCTTCGCAACAGCGCGCTTTCCATCGTTGCGCTGGTGCAGACATCCAGCATACTGCGGGGGCTGCCGGTACTGCAGGATATATTCCTGCTGGTTACCGCCGTGCTGTTTTTGGTTACGATTTTCCTTTCCTTCCGCATCAACGCGCGTATTGTCAGGCCCGCCATGCGCATCGTAGGAGCCATGCAGGAGCTTGGCAAGGGCGATTTTTCCGCCCGAATACATGAAAAGAATGTTTACAATGAGTTTCAGCAGATCGGCATGACCTTCAACCAGATGGCCGCTGAGATCGGGCAGCTTAAAATCGCTGTATACGAAGGGAAGCTGCGTGAACAGCGTACCGAGCTGCAATTTCTGCAGCTGCAGCTGAAGCCTCACTTCTTCATCAATACCTTGAACGTAATTTACAGTCTGGCAGAGGTTTCGGACTTTGAGACGATCCGAAACATGGTACAGGCTCTTACACGGTACTTTCGCTACGCCCTTAAAAAGCACGATAAGACCGTTTTGCTGTGCGATGAAATCAGGCACGTTCAGAACTATGCGGAGATCCAGAAAATGCGCTACCGGAATCGGCTGCAGGTCTGCATAGAAAGCAATGCCGCCCTCGGCAGCTGTCACGTCCCGCTGTTTGTACTGCAGACCTTTGTCGAAAACTCCATGAAATATGCGTTTCTTGGAGATAACACGGTATGCGTCAACATTTCAGTCTGCCTTGATGCCGACCCACATTATCTGAACATCGATATTCAGGACAACGGCCCCGGATATCCTCCGGAAATGCTCGGAGAAAATGCGGATCAGACAAATGGCGGCGCGCGTATAGGCATAGAAAACCTGCGAAGCCGTTTAGCTCTCCTTTTTAAAGGAGAGGCCTCGCTCACTCTTTCAAATCCACCGGAAGGCGGGGCCCATGCGCTTATCCGCCTTCCCTATGAAACAGGAGGCAACGATGTACAATCTTCTCTTGGTTGACGACGAAGACCTGACAGTCGAACGCCTGCGCGGCGCCATACCCTGGGACACTCTCGGAATAGACCGGGTTTTTACCGCTTACAGCATGCAGCAGGCCCAGCGCGTCTTTCTGAAAGAGCGCGTGGATATCATGATATGCGATATCGAAATGCCCGCCGGCACCGGGCTTGATCTGCTGCAGTGGATCCGCGACAACAAGTATTCCACCACAAACATCTTCCTGACGGGCCATGCCGATTTCTCCTATGCAAAAACCGCGCTTTCCCTTCAAACTCTGGAATACATTTTAAAGCCGGTTGCCTTTGACGAAGTGATGGCCGTTGTTTCCCGGGCAGTGCAGCAGCTGAACAGCAAGCGCTTTGAAAAAGAAAAGAAGCTCAGCATCTTTTTCCGGGAGATCATAAGCGGTGAAACGCTTCCCATATACGATTCGATCACCCATGCGGCGGACCGCCTTGGCCTCAGCCTGCCGCCCGGCCTTTTCTTCACTCCTGTCCTGCTGGAAAACAAGGATAATTTTGAGCTGCAAAACAAAGAGATGCTTTGGGACACAAAGTCGGCCGTTCAAAATATTCTTGCCGACATCATTCCGGATTTGCTTATTTCTCCTCTCCTTTTTTCCACGCATATCCTGCTGCTTTTCAGGCAAACGTCCAGCGCCGAGGATATTTTCTCTGCCTGCCAGAAAGCCCTGGCCGCTATCGAAAGCGCTCTTTCCCTGTCTGTGATTTTCTGTATCGGCGAGCGTGCGTCCCCCCAGACGCTCCGTGCTGAAAATCAAAAGCTTCTGCAGCGCCTAAAAGAGATTGTTACCGAAGGCGGAGTTTTTCCCACAGTCAATGATGCGGCAGGCGATCCTCCGGTGCAGTGCTGCTCATCTGCGGATTTTCTGCTGTGTACCAGCCTGCTTGAACAAGGAAACGCGGCAGGCGCTACTTCTCACATTCGCTCCTGCTTTTGCCGCCTGCCGGAGATCAACCGGTCCCTCCTATGCGCCTTTTATGAGGATTATTGGAAAGCCATTTGCTTCCTTCTGGAACGTCACAATCTGAAGCTGAACCTGCTGAACGGTTCCTATCCGGAAGATGTGACTCATTCCGCCGAGCGCATGCTTACTTGGGTAGAACGGGTAAATCAAAAGGCGGCTGCCCTTTTTTCCACGGATACGAACACCGTAAGCGCCATCGAGCAGGCAAAGAAATATATCGATACCCATGTATATTCTCCGATAAGCCGAAGTCAGGTTGCCGAAAGCGTGCATCTAAGCCCGGAATATTTGTCCAGGATCTTTAAAAAGGAGCTTGGCATATCATTGATAGAATACATCACGCAGACAAAGCTGAATACCGCGAAAGGGCTGCTGGCTCATTCCGATATGTCCATAAGCCAGATCTCAGACCGCCTGGGTTACGGTAATTTTGCTTATTTCTCCCAACTTTTCCGCGTGTCCTTCGGCGTTACTCCCTCCGAATTCCGCAGGAGCACAAAAGCCGTGCATCAAAACGAGGGGACCGATTGAGCCTCCTTCCACGCAAAAGCGGCCGCGGTGGTAAACGCCGCGGCCGTTCTTGTTTCCCTTCTTATATCCCGGACCTTCCCCGCGCAGAGTTACCTTTCGGCCCTGAGTCCGAAATAGTTCAGCGCCTTTTCAATGGCGATGTCCCAGAAGCGCCACTCGTGCTGATAACCCGAGAGCTCCTCAAAGGCGGCGTTCAGCTTCAGCGCTTTGGCGTGCTTCTTGAAATGGAAATATCCATTGTAAAGGCCATCATCTTTTCCGCAGGCAAAGTAGAGCCTCGGAAGGTCCGCGCCCTTCTTCACCGCTTCATCCAGAACCCGCCAGGTGTTTTCATATGAGTTTACATAATTTTCCAGCCCGCCTCTGTTATCTATACTGCCCTGGGTACGCTGAAAATACTGCGGGTTTTCCCTCCGGTCCCATTCGATATCCCTGGGCGCGGCGGAAAGCACGGCGGCTCCCGCGAACAGTTCCGGATGATTGAAGGCATAAACGCAGGTCCCCCGGCCGCCCATGGAAAGGCCGGCGATAAAATTATCCTCCCGCCTTTTTGACGCCGGGAACCAGTTCCACACCAGCGGCATAAGCTCCTCCAGGAAATAATCGTACATATGATATCCAATGCTGAAATGCTCCCAGTTGGCGTAATTGGCGTTGAGACCGCTGGGCATTACCACGATAAGGTCCCGTTCGCAGGCATAAAGCTCAATATTGCTTTTTCTGATCCAATCGCTGTGGTCTCCGAAGGTGCCGTGCAGCAGCCAGAGCACCTTATACTTTTTACCGCTTCCATAAAACTCCCTTGGGACCCTCTCCAGGGGCATATCCGGCAGAATGACAGACACCGTGGTATTCCCCATCAGATATTTGCTTTGAAAATCGAACTGAGCGTATGCCATAAAAACTCCTCCTGAACCGCCCCGGATCCCGGCGGGCTTTCATGCCGGTCCTTTTCCATATTATTATAAATCCGGAGGCTTCAAATTGCAACAAGGCAACGGTATGTGAAATCTTTATAAAAATTCTTGACAAATTTATAAACTGAGCTTATGATAAACAATGCCACCAAAGGGGACTTTTCCCCCGGGCTTTATCATACTTATCAATCAACTTTCAAAAAGGCGGGAAATCAGCTTGAGCCAAAAATTATGGGGGATCCTTCTGGATTCCTTCTGGAAGATCCTTTTGCCCGGTCTCACCGTTACGATCCCTTTGACTGTCATAGCGTTTTCCATCGCCATGGTCATCGCGGTCCTCATGGCGATGGTCCAGTTTGCAAACATAAAGGGCTTTAAGCAATTTGCCCGTTTTTACATCTGGGTGTTCCGCGGCACGCCGCTGCTTGTACAGCTCTTTGTAGTCTTCTACGGCCTGCCGAAAATCGGCATTCTGATCGATCCCTTCCCCGCAGCAGTCTTGGTCTTTTCCCTGAACGAGGGCGCCTACTGCGCCGAGATCGTCCGCGCCGCTTTGGAAGCTGTCCCCCAGGGACAGCTTGAGGCTGGCTACTGCACCGGTATGTCCTATCTCCAGACCATGCGGCGGATCATCCTTCCCCAGGCCATGAGGACTGCCTTCCCCTCTCTGGCCAACTCCATTATCGCCATGGTGAAGGATACCTCTCTGGCGGCCAACATCACCGTTACCGAAATGTTTATGGCCACTCAGCGTATCGTTTCAAGCACCTATGAACCGCTTGCCCTTTATATCGAAGTGGGCCTTATCTATCTGCTGTTCTCCACCTTGCTCACAAAGCTTCAGGCCTGGGGAGAAAAAAAGCTGAATGCCCACATGAAACAGGAGGCTTGACGGCATGCTTGAAATTCACGGAATCAAAAAATCCTTTGGAAGCCTGGAAGTCCTCAAGGGTGTGGATCTGAAGGTGGGAAAGGGCGACGTGGTGGCGATCCTCGGCCCCAGCGGCTCCGGCAAAACCACCCTGCTGCGCTGCATCAATTTTCTGGAAACCGCCAACGACGGCACCATGCTCTTCGACGGCGAGGAGTTTCATTTCGGTCATGTCCACAAAAAGGATATTGCCAGGCTGCGGAAGAAGACTGCTTTCGTTTTTCAGAGCTATAACCTGTTTTTGAATAAGACCGCCCTACAGAATGTGACCGAAGGCCTGATTATTGCCAGAAAGATCCCAAAGGTTCAGGCAATAGAAACAGGAAAGCGCTGCCTTGACAAGGTGGGCCTTTCCGACAGATACGATTATTATCCCAGCCAGCTTTCCGGCGGCCAGCAGCAGCGCGTAGCCATCGCCCGCGCCCTTGCCACTGATCCCGAGATCATCTATTTTGACGAGCCCACCTCCGCCCTGGATCCCGAGCTTACCGGCGAAGTCCTTTCCGTTATGCGGCAGCTTGCCGATGAGGGCATGACCATGTTGGTGGTCACTCACGAAATGGGCTTTGCCAAAACGGTGTCCAACCAGGTGATCTTCATGGAGGACGGCGTTGTGGTGGAAGCAGGCCCCTCAAAGCAGGTTTTCGCCTCTCCCAAGGAAGAGCGGACCAAAGCCTTTTTAAGAACCGTAGGCGAACTTGACACAGAAGAAAAATGAGTAAAAGCTTTCGAATCTGATAAGGAGACATTATCTATGAAAACAAAACGATTTTTTGCTTTCCTGCTGGCCGCCGTGCTGATCCTTTCCGCTTTTGCGGGATGCGGCCGGCAGCAAACTGCCCAGACCGGCGACCTGCTTTCCCAAATCAAGGAGAAGGGCGAGATCACCATTGCCATGGAGGGCACCTGGGCTCCCTGGACCTATCACGACGAAAGCGACACTCTTGTGGGCTACGACGTGGAGGTCGGCCAGTATATCGCCGACTATATCGGCGTGAAGGCAACCTTTATCGAAGGCGAATGGGACGGCCTGCTGGCGGGCATTGAATCCGGCCGGTACGATCTGATGATCAACGGCGTGACCGTTGATGATAACCGCCGGGAAAAGTATACGCTTTCCGAGCCCTATGCCTATGATCACACCGCCGTGGTGGTAAAGAGCGAAAACGAGGATATTAAGTCTCTGGACGATTTAAACGGCAAAAAGACAGCCAACACCCTGAGCAGCGTCTACGCGAAGCTGGCGAAAGAGCACGGCGCGGACGTTACCGGCGTGGACGATTTGAACCAGACCTTTGAGCTGCTTTTGAGCGGGCGCATCGACGCCACCCTGAATTCAGAGCTGACTTATGCCGATTATATGGTCGCCCATCCGGACGCTCCCCTGAAGCTGGCTGTTATTACAGAAGACATGAACGAGACCGCCATTCCCATGCGCAAGGACGAGAGCACCGCTTCCCTGCTGGCCGCGGTCAACGAAGCCATTGCCGAAATGCAGGAAAACGGCAAGCTTTCCGAGATCTCCATGAAGTACTTCGGTACGGATATCTCAAAGCGTTCCTGAACCATAGTCTGAAGCAAAGAACGATGGGCGTGAGAGGGAAAGCCATGACTTTCCCTCTCGCGCCCGCTCCTTTCCGGACAATTGACGTCTCATACTTATTTCGGAACTAAAATGGGAGCTGATTTTAAGTGAAAGCTCATGGAGCCATGAAGGATAGTGAATTATTGGAAAAAGTACCAGCCCTGCTGCTGCACTGGTATGACGGCTGCGCCAGGGTCCTGCCCTGGCGGGAAGACCCTTCCCCTTACAGGGTGTGGGTGTCGGAGACCATGCTGCAGCAGACCAGAGTTGAGGCGGTAAAACCCTATTACGAACGGTTTTTAGAGCAGCTTCCCACTGTGGAAGCGCTGGCGGCGGCTCCGGAAGAGCAGCTTTTGAAACTGTGGGAGGGCCTGGGCTATTATAACCGGGTGCGAAACCTTCAAAAGGGTGCCCGGAAGGTCATGGAGCAGTTCGGGGGAGAGATCCCCCCTTCCTTTGAGGCGCTGCGTTCCCTTTCCGGCGTAGGAGAATACACCGCCGGGGCTATTGCCTCCATTGCCTTTGGCATCCCCGTTCCTGCAGTGGACGGCAATGTACTGCGGGTGATTTCCCGGCTGCTTGTCCGCCGGGACGATATTTTGGACCCCAAAGTGAAAAAACGGGTGGAAGGAGAAATTACCGCAATCATTCCAAAAGAACGGGCCGGAGATTTCAACCAGTCGTTGATGGAGCTGGGGGCCATGGTCTGCCTGCCGAACGGCGCGCCGAAATGCGGAGAATGCCCTCTCCGGGAGATCTGCCGGGCCCACAGGCAGGGCATAGAAGAAAGCCTGCCGGTAAAGGCTCCGAAAAAATCCAGAAAGAGCGAGGAACGCACTCTGTTCTTGCTGACCTGCCGGGGAAAGCTTGCCCTGCGCCGCCGCCCGGAAAAAGGACTTTTGGCGGGCATGTGGGAGCTGCCGGGAGTACTGGGAAAGCAGCGGGAAACGGAGGCAAGAGCAGCGCTGGAGGCCCTGGGCATCCGGGTGAAAGAGCTGCAGAGGCTTCCGGAGGCAAAGCATATTTTCACCCATGTGGAATGGTGCATGGCGTGCTGGGCAGGAGAAGCCGCGGAGCCCGCTTCCTGTTTTACCTGGGTAAGCGCGGAGGAGCTTTCCCGCAAGATCGCTCTGCCTTCGGCTTTCCGGGCCTATTTCCCGGAAATAGAAAAGAGGCTGCCATAGGAAACGGAAAGCGTGCCATGTCTTCGGAGCTTCCAGACTCCGCGTTTCAGGGCGGGCTTCCGCTTCTGTCGAATAGAAAGCCGGCAAACGTACTATCCCTGCCGTTTTTTCCTGTTTTCTTCCCCTCTTGCAATTCCGAAAGAAATTATGTAAAATAGGGGGATGAAAAACGGAGGAGGTTCTCTGCATATGGAACAAACCGCCAGGCAGCTTTCCGAAGCAGCGCTTCGAGAAGCGATCGAACAGGGAAATACCGCACTTGGAATGGAGCTTGGCTCCACGAGGATCAAGGCCGTGCTGATCGGCCCGGACTGCTCCCCCATTGCTTCCGGCGCCTTTGATTGGGAAAACCGCCTGGAAAACGGCATATGGACCTACCATCTTGACGATGTGTGGACCGGGCTGCAGGCAGCTTACAGCGCCCTGCACAAAGAGGTGCAGGACGTTTACGGAGTATCGCTTAAAAAGATAGGGGCCATGGGAGTTTCCGGCATGATGCACGGATACCTGCCCTTCGACAGCAGGGGCGGTCAGCTTACCGGCTTCCGCACCTGGCGCAATACCATGACAGAAGCCGAGGCGGCGGAGCTTACAGCCCTTTTTGATTTCAACATTCCCCAGCGCTGGAGCATTGCCCACCTTTGGCGGGCCGTAAAAGCCGGAGAGGTTCACGTTCCCTCCATCGATTTTCTCACCACCCTTGCCGGATACGTTCATTGGAAGCTTACCGGGGAAAAGGTCATCGGAATCGGCGAGGCTTCCGGCATGTTCCCCATCGACAGCGACTCAAAGGATTTTAACCGTGAGATGATCTCCAAATTCGACGGCCTTTTACAGGAGCGGGGTGTAAAATGGACTCTGGAGGCTATTCTGCCCAAGGTCCTTCCCGCCGGAGCTCCCGCCGGGGAGTTGAGCCCCGAAGGCGCAAAGCTTCTCGACCCTACCGGCGAGCTTTTGCCCGGCGTTCCCCTCTGTCCCCCTGAAGGAGACGCGGGCACCGGGATGACAGCCACCAACAGTGTATCTGTCGAGACCGGAAACGTGTCTGCCGGCACCTCCATTTTTGCCATGGCGGTCCTCAGCAGGGAGCTTTCCAGAGTGTATCCTGAGATCGACATGGTCACCACCCCCGCCGGGCTGCCTGTGGCCATGGTACACTGCAATACCTGCACCTCCGACCTGGACGCCTGGGTAAAGGTGTTCGCCGAGCTTCTGCGCGCCGCGGGAACTGAGCTTCCCAAAGCCAAACTGTACGACCTGCTTTACCAGCAGGCCCTGGAAGGCGAACCCGACTGCGGCGGAGTGCTGACCTATAACTGCTATTCCGGTGAGCCCGTCATCGGGCTGGAGGAAGGCCGCCCGTTGGCCGTCAGGAATCCCGACAGCAGGTTTACCCTGCCGAATTTCATGCGCGCTCAGCTTTACGCGGCAATGGCCACTCTGCAGATCGGCATGGACATTCTTCTGGAAAAGGAACATGTTTCCCTGAAAAAGCTTTACGGCCACGGCGGCCTGTTCAAGACCCCCAAGGTGGGGCAAAGGCTGATGGCCGGAGCGCTGGGTGTGCCGGTGGCCGTGATGGAAACAGCCGGGGAGGGCGGCCCCTGGGGCATGGCGCTGCTGGCCATGTTCCGGAAGCAGCGCCTGTCGGAGGAAACACTGGAAAGCTTCCTGGAGCAGCGGGTCTTCCACGCCGCAGACGGCTCCTGCGCCAATCCGGAGCCTGCCGACAGAGAAGGCTTCCTGCGCTATATCGCCCGCTATAAGGCCGGCCTGGAAATCGAGAAAGCCGCCGGAAAAGCTATCTGACGCCCTGCAGGTTCTATCTCCACCTGATCCGGCATAGCATACCGGGGGTGGTTTCATGTTTGCGTCATTTCGTATCAGAAAGAGGACCTTGCTTTTTTCGCTGGCTCTGTGCCTTTCCGCTTCCCTGCTCTGCTGCGCGGTCTCAAACGCCCGGCCTGCTTCCGCCAAAGAAAGCAGTGCGAAAACGGAAGGCGATTTCATAAAGTGGGTGGATTTTGACGTTTCTGAGGAAGCCCTTGAGGACGCCATGGAGCTGGATATCTCCACCTGGAACGATCCTGCCCGCCCCCATGCTGACTGGGTGGAACTGCTGGCCTGTCTCGGGGCAAAATACGGCGGAGATTTTTCCCATTACCACAGAAAAGATCTGAACGACCTGATCCAGCAGACGGAAGCCGGGAAAACGCTCTTCCAGCTGGGAGAAGAGCTGAGCTATTTCTCCTATTACAGGGAAGCCTACGACGCCGTTTTAGGCGGGCTTCTGGGAGAATATGAAACCCTGGGGGAAGAAGGCTGGGAGACCCACTACGGCCTGAAGGGGTATTCTCCCATTGCCAAGACCTTTCCCTACAGCGATTACGACGATTTTGGCGCAGGCCGCAGCTATGGTTACAAAAGGCGGCATTTGGGCCACGATATGATGGCTCAGGTGGGAACGCCCGTTGTGGCGGTGGAATCCGGCACAGTGGAAGCTCTCGGCTGGAATCAATACGGAGGCTGGCGCATAGGGATCCGCAGCTTTGACGGAAAACGGTACCACTACTATGCCCATCTCCGGCAGAACCGCCCCTATGCCCAGGGGCTGGAAGTGGGAAACACGGTCATGGCCGGAGATGTGATCGGTTATGTGGGCAGAACCGGCTACAGCACAAAAGAGAATACCAACAACATCAACGTCAATCATCTCCATTACGGCCTGCAATTGATTTTTGACGAATCTCAAAAAGAAGGAAACGGCGAGATATGGATCGATGTTTACGCCCTGTGCTGCCTGCTGCAAAACCACCAAAGCTCGGTACAGCGCGACGATGCCACAAAGGAATGGAGCCGCTCTGTGCCCTTCCGCGAAGCCATTCCGGAGGACCGCTTTCTTCCCCCGCCGGAAGAATAGAAAAATTCTGTTACAGATCCCTTCGCAAAAGCGTCTTTATCTCGGAATGAATTTGTAACCCAGAACGAAAGGAATACTCTTTTTCTATGAACAAACAGGAACGTGAAAGAAGCAAACGGGAACGGGAAAAAATCCGCAAACGCCGGCTTTGGATCGCAAAACGGCTTACAGGCTGCGCTGCGGTCATTCTGGTCCTGATCCTTCTGGTTTCTTTTATCAAAAGTCTATTCCCACAGGAGGAAAACGTCCTTCCGGCCCAGGCCAACGCGGTTCCGGCCCCGGAAAGCTCTGTCGGCATTTCAGTGGGCCAGCCTTCTGCCTCTCCGGAGCCCACTGCTTCCCCGGAGCCTCAGGGATACCAGCAGCTTTCCGACCCTTTCCTCGTGCTGGTAAACGGCGAGGTCCCGCTGCCGAAGGACTGGCAGGTAGACCTGGTCCCTGTCACGGAGGGAAGCGATGTTCAGGTGGACAGGAAGATCTACGACGCACTCAATGACATGTGGCGCGCTGCCTCTGACAGCGGCGCGGTGCTGTGGATCGCCTCCGGCTATCGCAGCATAGAGGACCAGTCCGGCATTCTGGCCCAGGCCATTCAGAATCGCATGAGCCAGCAGGACATGAGCGAGGAGGAAGCCCAGGAAGACGCTTTGAGGACTATTCAGAAGCCGGGCTACAGCGAGCATCACACCGGCCTTGTCATCGATTTCAACAATGTGGAGAATGATTTTGAGGGAACCGAGGCTTATGCCTGGCTCTCTCAGCATGCCGCGGATTACGGCTTTGTACAGCGGTACAAAAAGGACAAGGTGCAGTATACGGGCATAGACAATGAAAGCTGGCATTACCGCTATGTCGGCCCGGAGCACGCGAAGGAAATGGAACGGCTCAATATGTGCCTGGAAGAATATGTGGAGTATTTGAAAGAGAACGGCCAAAGCTGAAAATACGCGCCAAAAGGGGGATCTCAAGCACCTTTCGGCGCTTTTTTCTTTGAAACCGCCCCGGCGTTCGGCACAATTTGCCAAACACGGAAAAACGGTGTATAATGAAACCTATTGATCTACGTTTTCTCCGGGAGGACAAGTCTATGCCAACGGTGAGCATTGTTGTACCTGTTTACAATGTAGAGGACTATCTGGAAAAATGCGTCCGCTCTATCCTTGCCCAGACAGAGCGGGACTTTGAGCTGCTGCTCATTGACGACGGCTCTCCCGACGGCAGCGGTGCGCTTTGCGATACCCTGGCAAAGGAAGACGAAAGGATCCGGGTGGTCCACCAAAAGAACCAGGGCCTGGGCGGCGCCAGAAACACCGGGATCCAGGCCGCCCAAGGAGAATGGCTGCTCTTTGTGGACAGCGACGACTGGATCGATCCGGACATCCTCGAAAAAAGCCTGAACACCGCTCAGCGCGGATCCGCGGACATGGTGCTGTTCGGCTTTCGCTCGGTAGATCCGGAAGGCAGGGAGCTTGGGGTTTTTCTGGACAAGCCCTGTAAAAACCGGCCCCTTTCCCCAAAGGAGCACAAGGAGCTGCTGCTTTGCTCCCCCTGCGCCTGGAACAAGCTTTACCGGGCAAGCTTATTTCTGGACACGGATATCCGCTACCCCCTGCGCGTGTGGTATGAGGACATCCGCACCACTTTGAAGGTGATGCTCAAGGCCCGAAGCATTGTGCTGCTGGACGATGTTGGGTATCATTATCTTCAGCGGCCGGGCTCCATCATACAGAGCCTGAACGTGGAACGGAACGTGGAGATTCTGGACGCTTTCCGCGATATTTTCACCTATTTCCGTGAGCAGGGCCTCTGGGACGAATACAGGGACGAGCTTTGCTTCCTGACGTTATTCCACGCCTATCTCACCGCTTCCGTCCGCGTGATCCGGCTGGACCGGAAGCATCCCCTGCTCCGTGACTTTTTCGATTTTCTAAAGGAAAATTTCCCCGATTACAGGAAAAATCCCTATCTTTCCACTCTTACCGGAAATCAGAAGATCCTCTTTTTCCTGCTGGAAAAGAAGCTCTATTCCGTCATTTCCCTGCTGTTCAAGATCAAGGGCTGAAATTCACGCGACCGAATTCAAATTCAACAGCTACATTTTGAGGTGCCTATGCCAAAAGCCAGTGTTATGATCCCCGTTTACAATATAAAAGAGTATTTGGAAAAATGCGTTGATTCCATTCTGGCCCAGACAGAACAGGATTTTGAACTGCTGCTTGTGGACGACGGCTCCACCGACGGCAGCGGGGCGCTCTGCGACACGCTTGCCCAAAAAGACGGCAGGATCCGGGTCATCCACCAGGAAAACGGCGGGCCGGGCTGCGCCCGGAATACCGGGATCCGGGCGGCTGTGGGCAAATGGCTGCTTCAGGTGGACGGGGACGACTGGATCGATCCTGAGCTTTTGGAAAAGACCATCGAAGCGGGGGAACGGGAAAACGCCGACCTTGTCATGTTCGGTATGCGCTTCGTGGATGGGGAAGGGAAAGTGCTTGCCACCCTTACGGAAAATGTGCCGAAGGATGTGGGACTTACCCTGAAGGAGCATAAAAACCTGCTGCTCACCGCCCCCGCCACGGCCAACAAGCTGTATCGAAGAGACCTGTTTCAGCGGGCGGGGGTGGAATATCCGCCCCGCATGTGGTACGAGGACGCCCGCCTGACGCCCATGCTTATGGCGGAAGCCGGCCGCATGGTATTTCTGGACTTTATCGGGTACAACTACCTTCAGCGCTTCGGCTCCACCATGCACAGCACCAATCTGGACCGAAACTCGGAAATTCTGGATACCTTCGACGCGATCCTCGGTTATTTCCGGAAAAAAGGTTTGTTTGAGGAATACAGGGAGGAGCTGTGTTTTCTCACCTTTTCCCATCTGTATCAGGCCGCCGTGCGGGTAGTCAGGGCAGACAGGAAGCACCCGCTGCTTCCCAGGCTGCAGGACTATCTCACAGAGCAGTTTCCCGATTACCGGAAAAACAGCTATCTGCACACGCTGCCGAAAAAGCAGAAGCTCATCGCGTTCCTTCTGGAAAAAAGGCTGTATCTTCCCGCGGCCCTTCTCTTCCGGGCAAGGGGCTGAGCTTCTACCGCATATCTGAAAGAAAGGAATTGCCTTCGCCTGAGGGAAGGGACTGTGCCGGTCTCCTGTGAAGGCTTTGGTCGATCTCCATGAACCTGCTAAAAAAGTTTCGGCAGAGAAAACCCCATGTGCTGCTGGAAAACACCATCATGCTCTATATCCTCACCTTTTCCAACGCCCTTCTGGGTCTTGTGACCCAGGGCTATCAAACACGGGTGCTGGGCGCGGAGCATATCGGCCTCTTAGGCGCGGCAAACTATACCACCAACTTTTTCCAGATCTTCATTGATTTCGGCTTCATCATGTCCGCCACGGCAAAGATCTCCCAGCACCGGGAGGACAAGAAGTATCTGAATAAGACGTTGACCTGCGTCGTATCGGCAAAATGCTTCTTTATGCTCCTTTCCTTTCTGGTTTTGGTGATTTTTGTCCGCCCCTCGCTCAAGGAACCGGGGGAGTTTCTGGCTTATCTCTTTTATCTGCTTTATGTCTGTATGGTGGCCCTGCTTCCGGATTTCATGTACCGGGGGCTGGAAAAGATGTCCGCCATCACCGTGCGGGCTGTGCTGGTGAAGGTGTTTGCCACAGCCATGGTGTTCGTTTTTGTCAAGAAGCCGGAAGACTATTACCTGGTGCCCCTGATCTCCGCCGTCGGCAACGCCGGGGCCACCCTGTTTGTCTATTGGCATCTGTTCGCAAAAATCGGCCTGCGGTTTGCAAAGGTCTCCTTCCGGGATATCTGGCTGGAGATCAAGGACGCCTCTCAGTTTTTCCTTTCCAAGGTATCGGCGGCGATCAACTCCAATTTAAACGGGATCCTGCTGAAAAACGTGGCCGGCCCCGTGGCAAACGGGCTGTACTTCAACGCCGATAAGGTGATCAGCACCGCCAGAAACGGCATGTCCCCCATCAGCGACAGCCTGTATCCCCATATGATGAAGCATAAAAATTTCAAGCTCATCAAAAGGGCTATGCTGTATCTCTACCCCGTGATCCTGGGAGGCTGCGCGATCGTGTTTCTTTTTGCCCGGCCCCTGCTGGTGCTGTGGCTGGGAGAAGAGGTGGGCGCCCAGGTGGTGCTGCCTCTGCGCCTATTGATCCCCGCGGCTGTGTTTACCTTCCCCAACTATGTTTTGGGCTATCCCACCCTGGGGGCCATGGGGCTTGCGAAATACGCCAATGTCTCCGTGGCCTTCGGCACGGTGGTGTATCTCATCGGTGTGGGTGTTTCCTTCCTGACATGGGGAATCAATCTGGTTTCCCTCTGCGTGCTCACTTCCCTGACGGATTTTGCCATTCTGGTCTTCCGGCTGGTGGTCATTGTCAGAAACCGCCACCTGATGCGGCCTGACACAGAAGAAAGCAAAAAGGAGGCTGCGGATTGATGGCGATCATTGAAAAGCTCCGGCGCAACGGATTTTCCTTCCTTTGCTCGCTGCTTCCCAAAGACAAAAAGAAGGCCTTTTGCCAAAGCTTTATCGGAAAGGGCTACTGCGATAATCCCAAGCCCATTGCCGCTGAGCTTCTCAGGCGGGGCTGGAAGGTATACTGGACAGTAAAGGGAGAGGCGGAAGCCGCTTCCCTGCCGGAAGGCATTCACCCGGTAAAGCTCGGCTCCCGGGAAGAGATCTACCACCGGGCCACCGCAAGCGTTTGGGTGGACAACTGCCGCAAGTGGGGACATCTGTTCAAAAGGCCAAGTCAATATTATATTCAGACCTGGCACGGCTTTCCCCTGAAGCGCATTGAAGGGGACGCCGTGGAAGCGCTGGACCCCGAATATGTGGCAACCGCCAAGATGGATTCTTCCATGGCCGACCTGTTCCTTTCCGATAGCCGTTTTTTAACCGATATTTACCGCCGGGCCTTCTGGTACGACGGAGATATTCTGGAATGCGGGTTCCCCAGAAACGATCTGCTGTTCGGAGAGCACCCGGAGCTTGTGGAAAAGGTTTACCGTTCGCTGGATATCGAGGCCGGCACCCGCCTTTTGCTTTACGCCCCCACTTACCGGAAGGATAAAGGCCTTGCCGTATACGATGTGGAGTATGCCCGCTGCGTGGAAGCGCTGGAAAGCCGGTTCGGCGGAAAGTGGCTTGTTCTTGCAAGGCTCCATCCCAATGTGGCGGACAAGGCCGGGGAATTAAAGCTTGACCCGCGGTATGTGAGAAACGCCTCAGGCTACCCGGACATTCAGGAGCTGTACCTTGCAAGCAGCGCCCTGCTTACCGACTATTCCTCCTCCATGTTCGATTTCATGAATACGGAAAAGCCCTGCTTTCTGTATGTAAACGATGTGGAGGCTTACGCCGGGGACAGGAACTTCACCTTTGATCTGGACCGTCTCCCCTTTTCCCGGGCGGAAACCAACGAAGAACTGACAGAAAATATCCTGCAATATGAGGAAACAGAGCAGAAAGCCGCCGTAGAAGAGTTCCGCCGGGAATTCGGCATGGTGGAAAACACGGGAAACGCAGCCCAAAAGGCCGTGGACTACATGGAACAAAGGAGAAAAAGAGCATGAAGCGTGTGATCACCTACGGTACCTTCGACCTGCTCCACTACGGGCATATCAATCTGCTGCGCCGGGCAAAGCAATACGGCGATTATCTGATCGTGGCGCTGTCCACCGATGAGTTCAACTGGAACGAAAAGCAGAAAAAATGCTACTTCCCCTATGAAAAGAGGAAGCAGCTTTTAGAGGCGATCCGTTATGTGGACTTGGTGATCCCGGAGGAAAACTGGGACCAAAAGGCCAGGGATGTAAAGGAATACCACGTGGACACCTTTGTCATGGGCGACGACTGGGAGGGGAAATTCGATTTTCTCAAGGAGCAGTGCCAGGTGGTCTACCTGCCCCGCACTCCGGAAATCTCCACCACCCAGATCAAGCACGACCTGAACGCGAAGTGATTGTTTGGCGGTTACTATGCAGCCTCCCCTTGCTTTGCAAGGGGAGGCTGACAAACCACTAATTATAGTTTAGCACTCACCCCTTGGCCCCCCTGAGAAGGGGAAAAGCTGCTCTTCGAGCACCTTT
>CAZNZS010000019.1:0-33293 GCA_964577585.1 uncultured Acutalibacter sp. | reverse complement strand
GCGGCGAACAGATCATTGAGATCCGCATTTCAGCTCATATTCAGAATGCGGTATCTGTGGTTATTACGGTACAGGATAACGGAAAAGGCTTTTGCGTTCAGAACGGAACCGCTTCTCGTGAAAGCTTTTCCGGGATAGGGCTTTCCAATGTAGACGAGCGGCTTCGGCTGTACTACGGCAACGAATACGGATTGGTCGTTGAAAGCCAGCCAGGCATAGGAACAACGTGCAAAATAGAGCTTCCGCTGGTTCAAAACAATATGCCGGAAGGAGAGGATCACTGATGTATCATATTCTGCTTGTAGATGACGAGCCCGCAGCAAAAATGGCTTTTTTAAACCTTTTAGACCAGGAAACAACTCCCTATACTGTGATCGGCACTGCCGGCAATGGGAATGAGGCCCTTGCTTTCCTACAAAAAAACAAGGTAGATATTCTCATCACTGATCTCAAAATGCCTCACATGGATGGGCTGGAATTGATCCATCGGCTCACTGCAGAAAATTTTCCAGGCGTTATCCTTGTGATGAGTAATTATTCTGACTTTGATCTTGTACGGGAGGCACTGCTTTCCGGAGCGCAGGACTATATGCTCAAGGTCAATATGGACCAAAAATCACTGCTGGCTCAATTAAAGCGCGCCACACAAAAGCTGGAGCAACAGAGCAGAACGTTTCACGATCATCAGGAAGCGGCTTCTGACAGCCATTCCTTGGAAAAATACCGGAATGCATTTTTTTACACCTACCTCTTAGGAGATCCCGAGCCGACTGCCCCCGCCGCAGAGGAAAAATTTCTTACCACTCCGCCATATGTTTTATTTTTTATCACAGCTGAAAAAATATCCTCCGGGAGGCCGCTGCCTGAAAACAGCGTAAAGAGTATCCTGCATTCTATTTTGGGAAAATCGGATGTTCTGAAATTTCCCACCGACGAATACTTCTGCCTCTCACCGTTTCCGGAAAACACCGTAGAGGAATCGATACAATTACGCGCAACGCAGATCCTTCGTCAGCTCCAAATGTACTTAAACCGGCGGTGCGCCGTTGTTTTTTCCAAGCCCATCCAAACCCTCGAAGCATTAAAGGAAGAATATGATCGCTGCAGAGAGATGGCGCCAGCCCTATTCTATTCTTCTTTTCCTGTTTCTCTTGGTACGCAAAGCTTTCCTCATTCCTCTTTTGTAGAGCCCATGCCCCCGAAGGATGCCGCTCAATATCTCACAGAGCATTTTTTTGAGGGGGGCATAAAAGAACTGGAACTTGATATTGACCGCTTCCTGGAGGACTGCTCTTCCCATTTTATTTCCCCAAGCGAAGCCTGCAATTATGCCTATCACGTGGTACAGGTACTGATACTTTCCAACTCTATCCCAACGGGCGCCCCCGTTTTTTCCCAACACGCCGCGTTGCTAAACTGTGCCAGTGCGGCAGAATTCAAATCGATCCTGCTGCAGCTCCTTCCTTCTTTGATGGAAAATAGCCTTCCTTCCCATTACCAAAGGTGCCACCCGGATGTTAAAGCCGTGCTGCTGTATCTTCAATACCATTACATGCTAAAGCTTTCCCTCGATGAGATAGCCTCCTACGTAAGCCTAGACAAAAGCTATCTTTGCAGGCTTTTCAAAAAGGAAACCGGGCAAAGCATTTTTCAGTACTTGAATGAAAAGCGCATGAAACAAGCCGCGGCCATGCTTACCGAAGGCAATACCTATGTAAACGAGGTCTCCGCCGCCGTTGGAATTGAGGATTCCTTTTACTTTGCGCGGCTGTTCAAAAAGTACTATGGTATTTCTCCCAGTGAATTCAAATCAAAGCAAATCAATTAAATACTGCATTTCGCAGCAAAGCCGGCAAATTCTTTCCAGAAAATGCCGGCTTTGTTATAAAAAGCATCGATTAAGTCTTTCTGGCCCGCAGGGCCTTGGTTTTGATGCCCTGGCCTGTGAACAGGATCTCGTGCTCGGTCAGGATATTTTCCGGGTCGTGTGTACCGTGAAGATCCTGGGTATCGAAAAAAATCTCCAGGCCGGCTTCCGCGAAATAGCGTTTGGTGGCAAGATAGAGATCATCGTTATCCGTTTTGAACCAGATTTCCCCGCCCTTCTGCATAAGCGGGCGGTACGCCTCAAGCTGCCTTGTGTGGACCAGCCTGCGTTTGTGGCAGCGGGCGGCGGGCCAGGGATTGCAGAAATTGATATACAAACGGTCTATCTTTTCTTCCGGCGCGAAAAGCGCCGGAAGCTTTTCTATATTATAATAGCAGAGCAGCACATTATCCGGTATGCTTTCTCCAAAGGCAGCCTGGATATTTCTTCTGCCCACTCCCAGAATATCATAGCTGAGATCAATGCCGATAAAATTTACATCGGCATGGCGTTTTGCCGCTTCCGCAAGAAAAACGCACTTGCCACAGCCAAGATCAAGGTGAAGAGGCCGCCTCGCACCGAAACGCTCCTGCCATCTTCCCCGTTCCTCCTCGGGCTGAGCCACGTAATAAGGGCAGGCGGAAAGCTCCGGCTTGGCCCAGGTTTTCGTTCTCATTCTCATAAAGCTTCGCTCCCATTTTTTCTATGGACGTATTATATCCTTTTCCGAAAGGGAAAGCAACACTTGAAACCGCCGGCCCCCGGCGGTATAATAGGAAAAACCGAGATCCTCCCGATCGATTCGGGGATCAGAAAGGACGGGGATCCTTATGAAAAGAAGGGCTATCGTGCTGGAGGGCGGCTCGCTGCGCTGCATGTTTTCAGCCGGCGCAACCGACGTGATGATGGAGCAGGAGCTTTGGCCCGACGGAGTTTTCGGCGTTTCCGCGGGAGCGCTGACCGGGGCGAATATCATTTCGAGGCAGCCCGGCAGGACAGCAAGGATCAACCTGGACTATGTCAATGATAAAAGATACCTCGGCGTACGGAATCTGATCCTTCATAAAAGCCTGTTCAATTTTGATTTTCTGTTCGGAGAGGTGTGCGACACACTGGTCCCTTTGGACCGGGAGACCTTTGAAAGCTCTCCCTGCCGGTTTACCGCCGTTTCCACAAGCTGCATCACAGGAAAGCCGGTTTACAGCGAAAAGGGCAGCTGCTCCGATATTTATGCCGCTATTCGCGCCAGCGCCAGCCTTCCTCTGCTTGCCCCCATGGTAACGGTGGACGGCGAGCCGTGTCTTGACGGTGGAATGTCTATTTCCATTCCCTACAGAAAGGCGCTGGACGAGGGCTATGACAAGATCGTGGTAATAACCACCCGGGAGCACGGCTACCGCAAGGGGCCTGTATCCATGGCTTCCGCCAGACTTTATACGAGATTCTACCGGAAATATCCCGAGCTGCTGAAGGGGATCCTTTCCGTTCCCAGAAGATATAACAGGGAGCTTATCGAGATCGACAGGCTGGAATCGGAAGGTAAGATCTTCGTGATACGTCCGCCGAAGCCGGTAACGGTTTCAAGGGCTGAAAAGGACACGAAAAAGCTTCAGGCTTTATATGATGAAGGCCGGGAAACCTGCGAAAAGCAGCTGGAAGCGTTAAAAAGCTATTGGGAGGGATGAAGCACATGAAAGAAGCAAGGGCCATCCTGCTGTGCGGCAAGCTCTGCTGCGGAAAAAGCACCTATGCGGAAAAGCTGAAAATGGAGCGAAACGCGCCGATCCTTTCCTGTGACGAGTTGATGCTGAAAATCTTTGACGAGCGATTGGGAGAATCCCATGAGCGTGTGGCGGAAAAAGCCCAGAGCTATCTTCTGAACATGGCGGCTGAGCTTCTGAGCCTAACTATTTCCGTGATTTTGGAATGGGGCTTTTGGACAAAAGAAAGCAGAGAAAAGGCCAACCGTTTTTTCCAGGAACGTGGCTTTCAGACCGAATTGCATTATATTGATATTTCCGATGAGACCTGGGAAAAGAACATCCAGAAGCGGAACGGGGCCCAAAGCGGAGGCTCTTATTTTGTAGATGAAGGCCTTCTGGAAAAATGCAGGGCTGTTTTTGAACCGCCTTATCCGGAAGAGATCGACATCCGATACCGCAATGACTGGGAATAAAGTGATAAGCGCCGTGAAAGGCAGATGCCTTTCACGGCGCTTCATAAATCAGCAGTCAGGAATGAGCAGCGAACAATCAGAAAGGGCATTAAGAGAGAGATCCTTCGCTGCGCTCAGGATGACAAAAAGGGGGCTTTGCAAGAACGGGGCAAGAGCCCTTCTCAAACGACTAATTACTAATCTCTACAACTGCTCAACTACTTTTCCAGAGCGTTTACAACGCCTTCTCGATCCACGGTGATCACGGAGCGGTACGCAGGATCAAGCTTTTCGATATCTTCCGTAAGATTTCTCTTGATCTCTTCGTCCGTATCCTTCAGGGAAAACGGGGCGGCCACATCAAAGACCACATTGGAATGGGTAACGCCCCAGACCACACGGAAATCATGGGTCGAGGCCTGAGGATACCGGGCTTTTACAAGCTCTGTCACCTGGGAATGCAGCGCATTCGTGCGTTCATCGCCGGTGATGATGGGATCCAGATGAATCACAAGATGGATGTTTTTCTCTCTGAGAAAATCCCGTTCGATGTTGTCGATAATGTCGTGGCTCTTCAGAATATCCTCTTCCGCGGGAACCTCGCAGTGTACGGAGGCAAAGCACCGTCCGGCGCCGTAATTGTGCACGGCAAGGTCGTGGAGGCCGATGATGCCTTCGTAGGACATGATCTTACTGTAGATCTCATCTACCAACGCGCTGTCAGGAGCGGTGCCAAGGAGGGGATCGCCTGTTTCAAAGATGAGCTTTACGCCGGAAACAATGATAAAAGCGGCCACGGCCACGCCTAAAAAACCATCCAGGTTCAGATCCGTAAGACGGGTAATGATGGCGCCAAGCAGCACTACAGCCGTTGTGATCGCATCGTTGCGGCTGTCCGCGGAGGTGGCAAAGATGGCCTCGGAACGAATCTTCTTCCCCACATTGCGATAAAAGAAAAACTGCCAAAGCTTAATGAGAATGGAAACGAAAAGGATGATAAGGGCCATCAGGGAAAAATCCGTGGCCTCGGGGGTAATGATCTTTTGGATCGAGGTCATTCCAAGCTGGAAACCCAAAAACAGCACGATAAAGGACACGATCACGCCGGAAAGGTATTCGATCCTGGCATGACCGAAGGGATGCTTTTCATCGGCCGGCTTCCCGGCAAGCTTAAAGCCCACCAACATGATCACCGAAGAGCCGGAATCGGTCAGGTTGTTGATCGCGTCGGCCATAACAGCCACGCTGTGAGAAAAAATCCCCGCAACCAGCTTTATGACAAACAAGATAAGGTTGGTGGCAATGCCTACTGAACCGGCCGCCTTTCCGCATTTTTCCCGAACGGCGGGATCCTCCGTGTCATCGTAATTCTTCACAAGAAGCCGCATTAAGCCGTCAAACATAAGCTTCTCCCCCTATGCAAAAACTGTTTTTTATAGCAGAGCGGTGTTTCCCCGACTGTCTATGGCGACGATCAGGGGAAAATCCTGCAGTGTCAAGCGCTTTACGGATTCACACCCCAGATCCTCAAAGGCGATGACCTCCGCCTTTGTGATACATTTTGCGGCCAGCGCCCCCGCCCCGCCGATGGCGCAGAGGTACACGGCGCCGTTTCGCTTCATGGCCTCTATCACTTCCGGGCTGCGCTTGCCCTTGCCTATCATGCACTTCAGCCCCAGGTCCAGGAATCTGGGGGTATAGGGATCCATCCTTCCGCTGGTGGTGGGCCCGCAGGAGCCAATGGGTTTTCCTTTTGGCGCAGGGGTCGGCCCGGCATAGTAGATCGCCGCGCCTTTGAGGTCATAAGGAGGCTTCTCTCCCCTGTCCAGCAGTTCCGTGATCCGCTTATGAGCGGCGTCCCGGCTTGTATACGCGATGCCGCTTAAAAGCACACGCTGGCCGGCCCTGAGAGAAGCCGCCTTCTCTGAAAGCTCAGCCGTATCAAGTTTCACTTCTTCCATTCAGATCCATCCTTGCTGTCAAATTCCATTCACGGCACTATCTGTCTGCTCCTGATATTGTTTCCTGAGGGCACTCAGCTTTTCTATGCAGTCCGGTTCCCAATGTATTATGTCGGGAAGCTTATCACAGGGGAACTCACTGCAAAGGCCGCAAAACAACACGCCATTCTTTTTTACGCAGGCATGGATCCTGCACCGGCCGGAATCCGCCCATTCAGGGACATAACCATCCGCCTCAATACATCCGGGGCATATTCTACTCTGTTTCCTCGGGCAATTTGTGCAGGATCCGCCACAGGCGGTCACACGTGAAAAATCCACTGTCACAGAAATCCACCCTCCTCAGTCACTGATCTCTCATCACTGACAGTTGTCCTTCTCCCAGAACAGCTCGATGTGCTCATGGGTGGGGCCGTACAGAAAGGCGATACGGATCTGCATTCCGCTCAGGTCCACATCCTTCGGCTCATCGGTGATCTCATAGCCCTCTTTTCTGATAGCCTCCACCAGCTCATCTACCTTGTCGGTGGCGAAGGCGATATGGGCCAGAGGACCCTGGGGCGGGCAGACAAAGCTGTCTTCCTGGGGCAGGATCTCCATGCAGGAATTGTCGCCACAGGAGATCATCAGGCAGGGGTGCTCCGGGTCTCCCCAGCTTTTCACGGTCTGCATGCCCAGAAGGCGGGTATAAAAATCCACGGTCTTCTGATACTGCTGCACCGTGGGCTTAAGGGCAATGTGATGAACACCTTTGATCTTACCACTCATACTATGTACCTCCGAATAAAATTATTTTCTGTTTTTCATATGAAGAAAGGGGCCTTATCGGCCCCTTTTATCTTAACCAACCGCCGGGTTTTACTTCCGGTTAAAGATGGACATGATATCCGTGAAGGTATCATCGTCATCGATAACGGCGGGATCTACCTTGGGCTCATCCGTATGTACGGAAGAAGAGGGAACATATGAGGAAGAAGAGCCTGTGGAGGTGCTGCTGAGAAAATCATCGTCTCCCAGATCCATATCAAGAGAAGTTCTGGTCTTTTCGCCGTTCATGCCTTCAAAGCCGGTGGCAATCACGGTGACGGTCATCTCGTCTTCCATGTTTTCATCAAAGGTAGCGCCCCAAATGATATTCGCGTCCTCATGAGCGCGTTCGGTAACGATCTGAGAAGCGGTGTCGATCTCGTCCAAAGCAATGTCGGGAGAAGAAGTGATATTGATAATAACGCCTCTGGCTCCGGCGATCTTGGTCTCCAGCAGAGGGCTGGAAACAGCGGCCATCGCAGCCTGCTCCGCCTTGTCCTTGCCGCTGGCATGGCCAACGCCCATATGCGCGTAGCCGGCGTCCTGCATGACGGACTTCACGTCTTCAAAGTCCAGGTTGACGATGCCGGGAAGCTGGATCAGGTCGGAAATACTCTGAACGCCCTGGCGCAGCACGTCATCGGCGACCATAAAGGCATTGGCAAGGGTGATGCGCTCATCGCTTACAAGCTTCAGTCTCTCGTTGGGAATGACCACCAGGGAATCCACATGCTCCCGCAGAGCGGCAATGCCTTCCTCGGCCTGCTCCATACGGCGGCGGCCTTCAAAGGCAAAGGGCTTTGTGACGATACCCACTGTCAAAGCGCCCATCTCTTTGGCGATCTGAGCCACCTTGGGAGCCGCGCCGGTACCGGTGCCGCCGCCCATTCCGGCAGTGATAAACACCATATCGGCGTCCTTCAGAGTATTCGCGATGATCTCACGGCTTTCGTCCGCAGCCTTTTCACCAATCTCAGGCTTTGAACCCGCGCCCCGGCCCTGGGTCAGCTTTTCGCCAAGCTGCACCTTAACGCTGGCCTGGGAGCGCTGAAGAGCCTGCTTGTCCGTATTCATGCAGACAAGCTCAACACTGCGAACTCCGGCGTTTGCAATGCGGTTAACGGCATTTCCGCCGCCGCCGCCCACGCCTACCACCTTAATGGTCTGGGGAGTATCATCGAGTAAATTGTCAACTTCAAAAGGCATAAAGATTTCCTCCTTGGCTTCTTCCGGCCCGAAACGATTTGTTGGCTGGCAGCCAGAAGCTATTGACCTGCTTAAAAGCATAATACTATAGGATATAATCTAACACTTTTCTTCGGAAATTTCAAGGAAATTCTCGAAAAAAGCTTGTATAAATCTAAATTGACCTGCTTTTTCACCGGTTTTTCCCTGTAAAACCGAAAAAACTCATGCGGCGGCCCCTATTCTCCCCCTGTAAAGGGGGCATCCGGGATTCCATCGTCGCGGTAATCCTCAGGCGGCGGCTCACTGCCCGGGGAAGAACCGGCAGCCACTTGATCGCCGCCGGAAGAAGGAGACGAGACATCCTGCCCGGGGGCAGAGCTCACGGGAGCGCCGATCTCGCCCTGGGAGAAGGTACCGCCCTTGGTGGTCCCCGCATATCTCAGGTCGAGAGTTCCCTTGTCGTTTTCCGTAAGCTCAGAAAGGCTGCGGCATCCGAAATCCACCTTATAGCTCAGATCGGCAACGCTGCCCAGAAGAAATTCTATTCTGTTCTGATATACAAGACGGATATCGAGAAGGTTCGTCAGATCAAGGGAGGTAAAGCCGCCCAGCAGTTCCCGGTCATTGATCGCGTCAAGGATCGTGCTGCAGGCATACAGCGCATCCTCATCCTGGGGATTTATCTGCTGGCCGGGCATCGTGTTTTCCGTGATCATGCCCTGGATCTGCAGCAGCCCGTCTGCCGGCTGATCTCTGCTTTCCAGGATCTTTCCTGCGCTGTCGATGCAAATCCAGCTCTGGCCCTCTGAAAGGCAGGCGGCCGCACGGGTGGCGGTTATCTCTATTTCCAGGGTGCCCGGGATATGCCGGTGTATTTTTGCCTTGCCGATATAGGGAAGCTGTTTCGAGAGGCGTTCCTCTTTATCCGCTGTGGTGCTGAAGAACAGGTTGTCCCCTATTTTACAGCCGCTGACGCTGATGATGGTATCGTTGTCATAGCCTTCGATCAGATCGCCCGTGACCTCTATGGAGGAGACCTTGAACAGCAGAAAAACCGCCAGGATCACGGTGACGGCCACCATCAGCAGGATCGTAAAGAAGACGAGCGCGCGCCTTGTCCCGCGGCCAAGTCCCTTTTTGGGCTTCCCGGAATACAGGACAGGACCCGTCCGCTTTATGGGGCCTGACGGCGGACGGTTCTTTTTCGAAATGCTGCGCCGCTGTTCTTCGGAAATTTCCCAGGAGGGGATCTCCCAATCGGGCTCCGGCCTTCTTGCCGGTCTTCCCGAAGAGGCTTTTTTCCGGCTTGTCCCGGAGCTGCGCTCAGCAGAACTGCGTTCGGCAGGACTGCGCTCAGGAATCCGGCGTTCGGGAGGGCGCCGTTCCGGCGAAATGCGTTTGGAAGGCGGCCTTTCCTGGGAAGGCCTGGGAGAAGGCCGCTGGGAGGGAGGCCTCCCGGAAGAAGAACGTTCCGGATAAGGCCGGTCCGGCAAAGGCCGAGGCTGCCGGGAAGGCGGCTTTTCCTCGGAAGGAATATAGGAGGGGCGGCGGGAGGCCGCAGGATTGGAGAAGGAGCTCACGTCTTCAAAGCCGCCTTTCCATGTCTTGTCTTTCTTTCCTGCCATATTCCCGCCTCCTTTCCTGATTTTTCATTCCTGCTTGCTTTTATTCCGCCTTTATCCTCGCGCCGAGAGAAGACAGGGTCCCCACCAGGTCTTCATACCCGCGCTGGATATAGTGGGCACCGGATATTTCCGTTCTGCCCAGAGCGGCAAGTCCCGCAACCACCAGAGCGGCGCCGCCGCGAAGATCGGCTGCCTGCACGGGAGCGCCGTACAGCCGCTCCACGCCTTCCACGATGGCCACCTTGCCCTCCACACGGATATCCGCGCCCAGTCTCTGAAGCTCAAAGGCATGCTTATACCGGTTTTCAAATATGTTTTCCACGAATATGCTTGTGCCCTTCCCGACGGCCGCCATGCTCATCACCACAGGCTGAGCGTCTGTGGGAAAGCCGGGATAGGGCATGGTTCTGATATGTTTCACCGCAAGGAGCTTTTCCGGTGCCGAGATATGAAGGGCGCCGCCGAGCTTGCGCACGAGGCAGCCGGATTCTTCAAAAGGAGAAAGCATGGGAAGAATGTGGCTGTATTCCACGTCCCGCAGGAGCAGGCTGCTGCCGGTGACAGCCGCTGCCGCCATGTAGGTGGCGGAAACGATCCTGTCCGGCATTACGGTGTGCTCGCTGCCGAACAGCTCCTTTACCCCATCGATGATGATACAGCTTTCCCCCGCGCCGTAGATCCTGCCGCCGCAGCGGTTGAGATAAGCCGCAAGGTCCGTGATCTCCGGCTCCCGGGCGGCGTTGGCAATGACCGTTGTGCCCTGGGAACACACGGCGGCAAGCATTACGTTTTCCGTAGCGCCCACGCTTGGGAAGGAAAGGGAGATATAGGAGCCGCGGATCCCATTGGGTGCGCTGCAGAAAAGGCAGCCGCCGGATTCGGTGATCTCTATCCCCAGCTTTTCCAGAGCAGAAAGGTGGAGATCGATGGGTCGGGGGCCAAGCTCGCAGCCGCCGGGAAAACAGAGTCTTGCCTCCCCGCAGCGGGCAACGATGGCGCCGAGAAACACAATGGAGGAGCGCATCCCCCGCATCAGCTCCTGGGGAACATCGCAGCCCGAGACCGCGTTGTCCACGATCAGGGCGTCCTCTTCTCTGTGACAGCGGCACCCAAGGTGCTCAAGGATGTCCACGGCCACATCCACGTCCGAAAGCCGGGGACAGTTGCGCAGCACGGTCTGTCCCTTGCACAGCACCGCGGCCGCCAGCAGCGGAAGCGTGCTGTTTTTTGCCCCCTGAACGCTGATCTCACCGTCCAGCCGGGCGGGTCCGTCAATGATTATCATAGGGAACACCTCGATTAAGTTAGCATATGCCATCTTATGAAATGTTCCCAAATGTGTTCAGGAAGACCCGCTCCGCTTTTCTTCGGGGCAGGCCGCCTTGATGGTGCGATAAATGCGTTCGCCGGCGTCTGTGATGCTCATTTTTTTCGCGTTTTCCCCAAGAGAGCTTAACCGGTCTGGCGTTTCCAGGATCTCCCTGACCTTGGCCCACAGGGCTTCGCCGGTAAGGTCCTTTTCCTCCATGATCTCAGCCGCTCCCCGACGCACCAGGGCCATGGCGTTGTGGAACTGATGATTTTCCGCCACATTGGGAGAAGGGATCAGGATGGAGGCCTTTCCCGTGGCTTCGATCTCCGTGAGGGTCATGGCCCCCGCTCTTCCTATCACGAGATCCGCGGCGGCCAGACATTGAGGCATATCGTAAATATACTCCTGAAGCCGTATCTGAGGGCTTTCTTCCGGGACAAGGCCGAACTCCCTGATTTCGTCCAGAAATTTCTCATCGTGGGTCCCATAGCCGTGAATGTGCTGGATCTTGCCTTCCTTCGCGCTCTCCGCCAGCATATAGGCAGCGGCACGGTTTACGGCAGAAGCGCCCAGGCTCCCCCCGAAGGAAAGCACCAGCGGGCGGCTGTCCAGACCCAGCGCCTTCCGGGCTTTCTCCCGGTCTGCGGAGAGCACCTCTCCCCTGACGGGATTTCCGGTGATGACGCAGTTTACGGAGCTGTCAAAATACTTTTTGGCATCCGGCACAGCAAGCATGACTGCCCGCACGGATTTTGCCAGCATTTTCGTAGTGACGCCGGGATAGGCGTTTGACTCGTGGATCACGCAGGGGATTCCAAGCTTCGCGGCCTCACGGATCACAGGCCCGCTGACATACCCTCCGGTGCCCACGCACACATCCGGCCCGAATTCCCGGATGATCTTTTTGGCTTCCACGGTAGAAGTCACCATGCGCACCACGGTTTTCATGTTCCGTGCCAGGTTTTTCGGCGTAAGCTTACGCTGAAACCCGGAAATATGGATCGTTTTCATGGGATAGCCGGCCTTTGCCACAAGCTGTTCCTCCATGCCGCCGCTGTTTCCCACATAGAGGATCTGAACATCCGGCTCCTTTTCCTTTAAGTAACCGGCAACGGCCAAAGCGGGATTGATATGGCCTGCCGTGCCGCCCCCGGTAAACAGGACTTTCATACAGCACCTCCCGGATCCGCAAAAGATCCTGAAATAATATTCCCTAAGTGTTTTCGATATTTGAGCTTCGGGAGATATTGAGCAGAACTCCCATCTCACCCATCAGCATCAAAAGCGATGTTCCGCCGTAGCTGAAAAACGGCAGGCTGATACCCGTGTTCGGAATAGTGTTGGAAACAACACAGATATTGAGCACAGCCTGCATTCCTATCTGGAAGGTGATGCCCAGGCCGAAAAGCATGCCGAATTTATCCGCGGCGTGGATTGAGACATAAACGCCCCGCCAAATGAGAAGACTGAACAGGATGATGACCACCAGCGCGCCTACAAAGCCAAGCTCCTCACAGACAATGGCGAAGATAAAATCGTTCTGAGGCTCAGGCAGGTAGAGATACTTCTGCCGGGACTGCCCCAGTCCAACGCCGAGGAAGCCGCCTGAGCCGATGGCGTAAAGAGACTGTCTGGTCTGATAGGCCAGATCCCGGTCCAGCTCGGGATTGAAGGGATCAAGCCAGACGGAAATGCGGTCCATCTGATAGCCGCCCTTGCTCACCACATAGAAGACAAGCACCGCTACGAGCAGGGTGCCGCCCACCACAAAATATCTTGTCTTCGTTCCGCCCAGGAACATGAGCACCACGCCCAGAAGCAGGATGATGATGGTGCCGGAAAGATGGTTCTCCAAAAAGATCAGGACTGCCGGAATGCCGATTATGGGCAGAAAGGGAAGCACGCCCCGCCGGAAGGTACCCATCTCGCTGCTGTACAGCGAGATAAAATGGGCGCACATGGTTATGACCGCAAATTTCGCTATCTCCGACGGCTGGAAATTCAAAGGTCCGAGCCGCAGCCAGCGGTAAGCGGAATCCTGAGGCGGAGCGATGGACTTTACCCCGAGCACCGGTCCGAAAAGCAGGACCATTCCCAATAGCAGGATAGAGACGCCGTAGATCAGAAAGGCCAACCGGTGGAACCGGTGATAATCAAAGGTCGAAATGGCCAGCATGGCGACAACGCCGAACAGGGCAAACATAGCCTGACGGCGGATATAAAAATAGCTGTCGCCGTTTTTGTAATAATAGCTGTAGGCATAGCTGGAAGAAAAAAGCATCACAAGGCCTACGGCGATGATCACGATCACAAACGTAAACAGGGGCATATCAAGACCCTTGCCCAGAGAAAAAAGGCTGAATTTCTTTTCCCGCCGCTTTCTTCGTTCTTCCTTTGTAGGGCGCGGCCGGCCAACCTGTTCGTCCTCCGGAGGCTTATACTGTGGGAGCCTTCTGAGGCCTCGGGTGGTTTTCCCCGCTGTATCGCTTACAGGCGTCATTTTGCTTCCTCCTTTCCGAATCAAAATTAGTTTGCACCAAAAACAGCCGGTTAGACTCTCCGGCTTTCAGATCAGCCGAAAATCACGCAGAGCACGCCCAAAGAGCCGCCCAGCAGGGTGACAAGGCCGAAAACGGTGCAGATTCTTACTTCGCTCCAGCCGCACATTTCAAAGTGATGATGGATCGGAGACATTTTGAAAAGGCGCTTGCCATGAGTAGCCTTAAAATATGTGACCTGCAGCACAACGGAAAGGATCTCCGCCCAGTAGATCACTCCCATCGGCAGAAGCAGGACCGGCATATCTATTCCAAAGGCAAGGGCCGCGACCAGGCCTCCCAGGAAAAGAGAACCCGTATCGCCCATAAATACCTTGGCAGGATGAAAATTCCAGATGAGGAAGCCGATGCAGGCAGCCGCTCCCGCCAGGCCCAGGGCGGAGATCCCCGTCATGGAGCGGAGACCCGCGCACAACGCAAGGGACAGGAACACAAAGAAGGATACGGTGCTGTTGAGGCCGTCGATGCCATCGGTAAAATTCACGGCGTTTACAAGGCCGACTATGAGAATGGCAGCCAGGATATAATATCCATAGCCGAGGTCCACCTTCCCCACAAAGGGGATCGTGGTGGCGGTGTTCCCTCCCGCCAGGGCCAGCGCCCCCAGATAAGCCGCCGCTACGGCAAACTGCAGCACGAGCTTCTGCTTTTCCGTAAGCCCCAGATTGCGCTTTTTGATGACGCTGATGTAGTCGTCCATAAAGCCGATCGCTCCAAAGGCCACGGCCATTGCCAGACCCGCGAAAAGCTTTGCCTGCATGAGCTGTGTCTCGGAAAAGCCCAATGTGTAAAACACGGGGACACAGACGCAGACAGCTATTGTGATCCCGATGATGAACATCAGGCCTCCCATGGTGGGCGTACCCTGCTTCCCTTTGTGCCAGCTTGGGCCTTCCTCACGGATCGTCTGTCCGAAATGGAGCTTGTGAAGCGCGGGGATCAGAGCTTTTCCCAGAAGAGCCGTGATCCCGAAAGCCAAAATTGAAACTGCCGCATACAAAATGATATTGCTCATTTCCAGTCTCCTCTTAACTTTTTACGGTCTTAGCCTTTTAGTCAGGTCAATCTATATGCACATAGGTCTCTGTCTCCACGTTATCCACGAAGGTCAATGTGATGACAGTGCCATATTTTACAAGCTCGCCTGCCGAAACATCCTGGAAGCTCACCCTTGCAGACTCGGTATTGACGCCGGATATGCTGATCTGCAGCCCGTTTATTGCCGCGATATACGAAGCGTCCTGCACATTCATTTCCGTAAAGTCAGGCACCTCAGCCGTGGCGGCGTCCACATCGTAATCCTTGGTGTAGAGGAATATCTTGCCGTTTCTCGGCACGGGGGACCCGCTTTCCGGGATCTGCTGCGTGATGACGTCCTCATCGTCTTCCGTTCCGATAATGTCGTAGCCGAGATCCATTTCTTCCAGCTTCTGATAGGCTTCTGACAGGGTCATGCCCACGAGGTCGGGTGAGAATACATCGAGATTGGCGTATTCATCGTCCGTATACTTTGCCTCCACGCCAAGGTAAGGCAGGACCTCGCTCATGATCTTGGAAAAGATCGGTCCGGCTACGGCATTGCCTCCGGTCAGGTTGCCGTTGGCGCTGCCGTCAGGCTCATCAAAGAAAACCAGCAGGGCGTATTGCGGATCCTCCGCCGGAGCGTATCCACAGTAGGAGGCGATATACTCCATGGGCTTGGAACGGTCTTCGTTCCATTTGGCAATCTTTTCGGAGGTTCCCGTCTTGCCGCAGACACGGTAACCGGCCACATAGCCGCCGTTGGCCGTTCCGCTGGAAGCGTTGTATTGCAGAATAGAGGTGATGGAGGCGGAGGTCTCCGCGGAAATGACCTGTCTGAGATAACCGGTATCCGCGGTTTTTACGATGTTCCCTTCGCTGTCTATGATGCGGTCCACCACATGGGGCTTTACCAGGTATCCGCCGTTGGCTATAGCCGAGCAGGCTGTGATCATCTGCACGGGCGTGATGCTGAAGTTCTGGCCGAAGGCCTCGGTGGCCAGCTCCACAGGACCCATCTGCTCCAGGCTGTGATAGAGGCCGTCTGATTCGCCGGGAAGGTCGATATTCGTCTTTTCGGTAAAGCCAAAGGCCTCACGGTATTTGCAGAAGGTCTCCGCTCCCAGCAGCTCACCCAGATGAATGAACCAGGGGTTGCAGGAATTATAAAGACCCGCCCGGAAATCCTCCGTACCGTGGCCGATGTGCCGCCAGCACTTGATCGGTTTATCGTAGCCCTCGATCTTGATCTCGCCGCCGCAGTAATAGCTGCTGTCCTCTGTTACCACGCCCTCTTCAAGGCCCATGGCGCCTGTGCACATTTTGAACACGGATCCGGGGTAGTAGGTATCACTGACAGCCTTGTTTCTCCACTGGGTGTATTGGGCCTCGGTATACGCCGCATCCTGCTCTTCGTCCGGAAGGGCTTCGATCTCCGCCAGAACGGATTTGTCAAAAATGGTGAAGGGGTCGTTGGGATCGTAGCAGGGATTGGTGGCAAGGCCTATGATGGCTCCTGTATGGACATTCATCATGATGGCCACTCCGCCATTCTTTATTTTATATTTTTCTATGCCTTCTTTCAAGTACTTTTCCAGGATGCTTTGCACCGTTTCATCTACGGTAAGCACCAGATCGTTCCCGTTCTGGGCGGGATTATACTGTTCATACTCAAAGGGCATATCCGTCCCTACGCCGTTTTTCGCGGCCACCAGGCGCCCCGCTATTCCTCTGAGCTCTTCATCGTAGTAGCTTTCCAGGCCCTCAAGGCCCTGGGAATCCGAACCGGTAAAGCCCAGAATATTGGATGCCACCGTGCCGTAGGGATAATAGCGCTTATAGTCCGGGATCAGGATAACCCCGTTTTGAATGTTGTTCTCCTCCAAAAACGCATTGATCTGATCGCGGACGTCGCTTTCCACACGGCGCTTCAAGTAAGAAAAATAGGAGTTTTCCCCGGTTTTCTCATAGATCGTTTCCTCGTCCATATCCAGTATCCGGGCAAGTCCGGAAGCCACCTTCCTTCTGTCCTCTTCCTCGTCCAGATAGTTGGGCTCCAGAACCACCGTCCACACGCTGGCGCTCTTTGCCAGGACCTTTGTTCCTGTGGCATCGTAAATCGTGCCGCGCATGGCGTTGACCGAAGTGCTCTGCAGGCTCTGGTTGATGGCGCGAAGGCTCATTTCTTCTCCCCGGATGATCTGCCACCGGAACAAACTGATAGCAGCGCAGCCAAAGCCCAGAAATATTAAAACGCCCGTCACGATCTTTGCCCGGGTCGTCATTCTCTCATTTGTTCCCTTTGCCATGATGCTGTCACTCCTTCCGTGCCGGCATACCTAATCTCTATTCCGCAGAAAGCCATGCTATGCAACTGTGAGCTCTGTCTTTCCGGTTTCCGCGCGGGCCGCGGCAGCTCCGTAACCTAACAGTCGGTCCGCCCCGCAAGGCCAGCGGGCCGGACCGACTTTGCTTTAAAAGATACTCCCGTCTTTTATGAAAACCATTCCCGGAATTTCGCAAAAATTTTATCGATGATCGAACCGTTGCTGACATTTTGCAGCACGGTGCCCTTATCCTGCTGGGCAACGCTGATATAAGTGATCTGGCTGCTGGTTACCTTGCTCATTCCCAATTCCTTGGCGGCATATTCCTCCACCTGAGCGCCGTTCATCTTCTGAGAAGCCTGCATATTGAGCTGTACTTCAAGGCTTTTGCTTTCTTCCAGGGTCTGGGAGGCCACATTGATCTGATCGGTAAGGACCGCAAGCTGCTGCTGGCTGTAGACCATCGCCACCGCGATCGCGGCAAACGCCGCGCATACCATGACCGCCGCAAAAGCTCTGACAGGCTGGCTTTTTGTCTTCTTCCCACGCTCCGGCTCTTTTTTCGGAAGCTCAATTACCTTTGGGGATCTTTGAGGCTGTTCCTCGCGTCTCGGCGCAGGTACCGTATTGTCATAATGGGGCTCAAACAGCGAAAAATCATATGCCTGTGCTGCGTTTGCCATACCTGTTCTCCTTTCCTGGTTCGTTCGGTCCCGGGAGAGCGCCCGGCGCTGCCCGGCTGCGTCGGTTTTTACCGGCGCCGCTCTCCCGGCGGCCTTTTGAAGCCGCGTATTTCTGCAGCTTCTGAGATATCATCAAATCGTCTTTGTCTTTACAGCTTTTCGATCACTCTCAGCCTGGCGCTTCTGGCCCTGGGGTTTTCCTCCAGCTCCTCGGCCGCGGGAGAAAGTCCTTTTTTGTAAACCAGCTTACCCTGCGGCTTTCTGCCGCAGACGCATACCGGAAAATCGCTTGGGCAGATACAGCCCCGGCACCAGTCGTTCATCTGCTGCTTTACGATCCTGTCTTCCAGAGAATGGAAGGTGATCACCGCCAGGCGGCCCCGGGGCTTCAGCAGAGAAAAGCCCGCTTCTATTCCCTCCTGCAGCCTGTCCAATTCGCCGTTAACGGCTATGCGCAGTGCCTGGAAGGTCTTTCTCGCCGGATGCCCCTGCTCTCTTCTGACAGCGGCGGGGACAGCTGATTTTATGATCTCGGCCAATTGCAGGGTGGTTTCTATGGGAGCTTCCTCCCGTGCCCGGCAAATGCCGCTCGCAATCCTGTTCGCGTTTTTATCCTCTCCATACCGGAAGATGATGCCCGCGAGCTCCTGCTGGGGCAGCGTGTTCACCAGTTCCCCGGCAGTCACGCCCTGTTTGCTCATCCGCATATCCAAAGGCGCGTCACTGTGATAGGAAAAGCCTCTTTCCGGCGTGTCCAGCTGATAGGAGGAAACACCGATATCCAGCAGCACACCATCCACCGCCTTCACGCCCTGTGCCCGGGCTATTTCGTCCATGCGGCAAAAATTGTCCTGCACGATGACGGAGTTTTGATAGAGGCGGAGCCGTTCACTTGCCGCCGCGATGGCATCGGGATCCTGGTCGATGGAAATGAGCTTTCCTACAGTGAGCCTTTTCAATATTGCTTCGGAATGCCCTCCGCCGCCCAGGGTGCCGTCTATGTACAGCCCGTCGGGCCTGATCTGAAGAGATTCTATGGCTTCCCGGAATAAAACCGGCTTGTGATTAAATTTCATAATGTCATCAGAACTCCAGGAGACTCATGGATGCTTCTACCGCCTCATCGGTCTGGCTGTTATTGTACTCGTTCCAGCGGGCGGTATCCCAAATTTCAGCTCTGGTGGCCGCGCCGATGACGGTAACATCCTTTTCCAGCCCGGCGTGGTCCCGAAGATTCTGCGGGATCAGGATCCTTCCCTGCTTGTCCGGCTCCACCTCGGCGGCCCCGGAAAAGAAGTAACGCTGGATCCCCTTGCCCTGTGCCATGGGAATGGCGGAGACTTTCTCAACAAGGCGTTCCCACTGCTGACAGGAAAGCACAAAAAGACAGCCGTCAAGACCTTTGCTGACATAAAATTTGTCGCCCAGGTCTTCACGGAACTTGGAAGGGACTGTAACGCGGCCCTTCAGATCCATATTATGTTGATATTCGCCCATCAACATAACGCGTGTGCCTTTTCCTTTTTCCTGTTTTCAAGATGATTTTCCGTGTTTTTCTCTCTTTTGCCCCACTTTTCTGCCACAGAGTGGAACTTCCACCCACTTTTCACCACCTTGTAGCACTATTATAGCCCACACAGAGGGCAAAAGCAACACCATTTTTCCTTCTCGGGACACAAAAAAACGGCCTAGAATCTATGTTCGAGGCCGATTTCGGGGGAACAAAAATTCCCCCACTACATATTGTGATGGGGGAATGTGCGTTCGATTTGAAATTGTAAGATTGCTACAAAAATTTGAGATTAGATTTGTGAATTGCGCTGGGAGCTCTTGATATTTTGTCTTGTTTTTCGCAGCTCTGCGAGGTTTTCCGACAAGGACTCGTCCGCTCTGCGCATCAGGTCCTCGACATAATCGCTGCTGGCCTTGCGCATCTCCTTGAACTTTGCCTGGGCCTGGGCCAAAAGCTCGTTCGCCTTTGCCTGAGCCTGCCGGACGATCTCGTCCTGCCGGACCATGGCTTCCGCTTTTTCCTCGGCCATCCGGGTGATGGACTCCGCTTCACGATGCGCCTCGTCGATGATCTGGGCACGGTCCGCCACAATGGCCTTGGCCTTGCGCACCTCGGTAGGGATCTCTTCCCGGATCTCGTCCAGGATCTGGCGGATCTCCTCCCCATCTACAAATACCTTGCCGGCGGAGAGAGGCATTTTCCAGCCCTTTTCCAGCACATCGTACATTTCTTCGATCAAATCTTCAATGTTGGCCTGGTTATTGCTCATAGGTAAAACCCGTTCCTTTCTTCCACCGGAAACCTGTGTCCGGCAATATTCCGCCTGAGATCATTCAGGCAGCATTCTGATATGATGCAGGGAGTCAGGTCCCACACAGCCTTTCTTTAATGGTCTGAAGCACGCAGGAGGGCACGAAGTGGGAAATATCCCCCCCGAAAGCCGCGACCTGCTTTACCATGCTGGAGCTCAAAAACATGTTTTCCGCGCTTGTGGCCATGAACATGGTCTCGAGCTCAGGATTCAGCTTTTTGTTCGTCAGCGCCTGCTGGAATTCATATTCAAAGTCGGACATGGCCCTGAGGCCCTTGATGATGGTCATGGCGCCCCGCTCTCTGGCATAATCGGCCAAGAGCCCCTTGACCCTGTCTATCTCCACATTGGTGAGGTTTTCCGTTTTGCATACGGCGCGAAGCAGCTCCATCCGTTCTTCCACAGAAAAGCTGGCTGTTTTCGCGGGATTTACCGGCACGGCCACGATGATCTTATCAAAGATGCGGCTGGCGCGGCTGATAATATCAAGATGCCCCAAAGTAACGGGGTCGAAGCTTCCGGGACAAACGGCGATCCTCATAGACCGGTCTCCTCCGTGTATAATGTGAGGACTATCTTTCCGTAACGGTATGTTTTCTTCTGCCGGAATCCACCGGTCTCCAGCGGCATCTCCTCGTCCATGGGGTGCTCACAGAAGATTCTTCCTCCCGGGGCCATCCGCCCGGTCACAAGCGGAAGTGTCTGCTGCAGAAGTCCCTTTCGGTAAGGGGGATCAAGAAAAGCAATGTCAAAGCTTTCCCCGCCGCGGCGAAGAAAGGCGGCGGCATCTGAAAGCACGATGCGACTCTTTTCAGAAAAACCAGAGGAGGAAACGTTCTTCTCCACCACCTTGAGGGAATCCCTGGACACATCTACAAAAACAGCTTCTGAAGCACCTCTGCTGAGAGCCTCCAGCCCGATCTGACCGGAACCGGCAAAAAGGTCCAAAAACCTTTTGTCCGCTATGGAGAACTGAAGAACGTCAAACAGAGCTTCCTTCACCCGGTCTGTGGTGGGCCGCACCTGTTCGCCTTCCAGGGCAATCAATTTCTTTCCTCTTTTTGTTCCTGCAATGATCCGCATGGGCATCCTTCCAGCCAAAAATGGGATAACATTCATGTTATTATCCCATTTTTCGGCCCTTCTGTCAACTGTTCGGCGGAAATTACCCGAAATTTCCGGTTACGGCGCTTCTCTTTACTCATCCGCCGCTTTTTCGCCATCTTTCCCGCTGCCGTGAAAATACTCGTATACTCTGAGTGCGGTGGGCTTTGTCATGCCGGGAGCGTCCTCCAATTCCTTCAGGTCGGCCTCGCTCACCGCGGTGACGGTTTTGAAATGGCGCATCAGCGCCTTTGCTCTCGTCTCCCCCACGCCCTCAATGGAAGTAAGTGTGGAGGAAATCGAAGACTTCTTCCGCTGCTGCCTGTGAAAGCCGATGGCGAATCTGTGGACCTCGTCCTGGATGGAAGAAACAAGGGTAAAGGCCCGGCGTGTGGAGCTTATGGCTATCTCCCCGCCGGAAAGGGCAATGGCCCTTGTGCGGTGCTTATCGTCCTTTACCATGCCGAACAGCGGAACGGATATTCCCATTTCGTCCAGCACAGGCTGAACCGCCGCCACATGGCCCTTGCCGCCGTCCAGCAGGATCAGATCGGGCAGGCGGCCGAAGCCTTCCGTCTCTCCCCGTTCACTGCATTCCCGATATTCTTCAAACCGGCGGCGGATGACCTCGCGCATGGAGCTGTAATCATCCTGCCCCAGCACCGTTTTGATCTTGAACTTCCTGTAGGCCGATTTCAGGGGCCGTCCGTTTTCAAAGACCACCATACCCGCCACATTGTCGGCACCCTGCTGGTTGGAGATATCGTAAGACTCAATATAGGCCGGAGCCTTTTCCAGGCCCAAAAGCCGCCGAAGCTCGTCCAGGGCGGAAGCGTCTCTTCCCGAGGTACCCGCGTGGCGGGCGATGTTTTCCGCCGCGTTGCTGCGGCACATCTGCACCAATTGGTGCTGCTCCCCCCGCTGGGGAATCGTGAGCTTCACGGGCTTTCCCCGTTTCTCGGAAAGCCAGCGAACGATCAGCTCCTCGTCTTCCACGGGCCCGTCCACAGTCACCATCGGCGGGACCCTGTCGCGAATGGCATAATACTGACGCAGAAATTCGGAGCGCGCCTCGAGATCGGGCTGACAGCCCTCGGTGAGGAAACTGTCTCTGTCGCTGAGCTTTCCTCCCACGAAGCGAAACACCTCAAAGGCCGTCTGGGATTCTCCCTGCGCCAAGGCGAACACATCCTGCTCCCTGACCCTGCTTGCCATCACCTTTTGGCGGTCCCGCATTTTGCCGATGGCGCTGATCCTGTCCCGCAGCCTGGCGGCCAATTCAAAATCCAGATTTTCCGCCGCCTCTTCCATTTTGGCGTTCAGGACCTTCAGGGAAGAGGAGCTTCCTCCCCGGATAAAGTCCAGGGCTTCCTCAAAGGCCTCGTTATACTCCTTCTCGCTGACACCTCCCCGGCAGGGCGCACAGCACTGCTTGATATAATAATTGAGGCAGGGGCGCCCCTTTCCGATATCCTGAGGGAACTTCCTGCTGCAGTCCGGCAGGCGGAAGATCTTTCTGGCCGCGTCCACGGTTTCCTTGATGGACCAGGAGCTCATATAGGGGCCGATATATTTCGCTCCGTCCTTTTCCACCTGCTTTACCTCGCAGAGCCTTGGCCATGGGCCGGAGCTGACCCTGATATAGCTGTAGCCCTTATCGTCCTTCAGCAGGATATTGTATTTCGGCTGGTTCTGCTTTATCAGGCTGCTTTCCAGAACGAGGGCCTCGAACTCACTGTCGGTCACGATATACTCGAACCAGTCCACATTGGAGACCATGCGGCGCACCTTGATATCATGGTTCTTTTCTGAACCGAAATACTGGCTTACCCGGTTTTTCAGTGCTTTTGCCTTTCCGATATAGATGATCTCGCCTGCTTTGTTGTGCATCAGATACACGCCCGGCAAAAGCGGGAGCTTCATGGCCCTGCGGCGAAGCTCTTTTTTCTTTTCCTCCTGTTCGGTCATGATCTCCCTCCTTCGGCGCAGTCAAGAGAAAAAAAGCACCGCTGCCGCGGTGCCGCTTTTCAAAAAATGAATGCTGCAAATTCAGAGTTTACTCGGCGAAACCGGAATTCACCAAATCCACCAGCGCGTCTACAGCCTGCTCTTCATCGGAACCGTCTGCGATAATACGAATCGTAACGCCGCCCACAATTCCCAAAGACAATACGCCCAACAAGCTTTTGGCGTTTACCCGGCGCTCTTCCTTCTCTACCCAGATAGAAGACTTGAATTCATTTGCCTTCTGAATAAAGAATGTGGCCGGACGTGCATGCAGACCTACCTGATTCTGTACCAAAACTTCCTTAGCGCACATTTCGATTCACTCTCCTACAAAAAGATTCAAAAATATCGACCATGCAAATTTTGTTCCAAGCGCTGAGAGCAACTGGAATTTAAGGTAATTATAGCATATTTTCAGCACTCGTCAACCGCAAGGCCTCATTTTTGGATTCCTGAATAAACGCAAAATTTTTTCTTCGAAGGCATTTGTGCAAGTTGACCATGATGTTGAAAACTTTTTGCCTACATTGTCATTCAGTCAACTTCGAAAGGCCATATCATGTGGTCAGCCGCCTGCTGTCCCCCAATGTGTCACTTCTTCCGGAGCAGATCCGGCCTGTTTTTTGCCGTAACTGCCAAAGACTCGCTTTCGCGCCACTCCCGGATCTTTTCGTGGTGGCCGGAAAGCAGGACCTCCGGCACCTTCCTTTCCCTCCACACCTCGGGCCGGGTGTACTGGGGATATTCCAGAAGTCCGGAAAAATGGCTTTCCTCAGTAAAGCAGATCTCCTCCGCCAGCACGCCGGGTATCATCCTGCATACAGCATCGGCAAGAATGGCGGCGGGCATTTCCCCGCCTGTCAAAACGTAATCTCCTATGGAGATCTCTTCGGCTTCGTATTCATCAAGGAGCCGCTGATCGACCCCCTCATAGTGGCCACAGAGAATGGTAAGCAGAGGAAGCCGTGCAAGCTCCCTGGCCCGCTGCTGGGTCAGCACTCTGCCTCTGGGAGACATATAAATAATATGCGGCCTCACGCCCAAATGTTCTGTGATCGCATCAATACAGCGCGCAAAGGGTTCCGCCGTAAGCAGCATTCCCTTTCCGCCGCCGAAGACCTCGTCATCTACCCTTTTGTTCCGAAGGTCTGGAGAAAAATCCCGAAGCTGGTGGCAGCACAGCTGCAACACTCCCTTTTTTCTTGCCCGACCCACAATGCTCTGATCCATTACGGGAGAAAGCATCTCCGGGAAAAGGGTTATCACGTCAATGCGCATATCGATCGCCGCGCGATACAGGAACCGCACGAAACGCCGCGGGAAGGCCGGCTTTCGTGCCCGGTACCGCTCCTTCCTTTCCTATTTTTCACTCAATACTTCCTCCCTGCCGTCAAAGATCCCGGGGATCGGCAGAAGCTCGATCACTCCAGATTCCGGATCCAGCTTCTTTATCATGTGGGAGACCGCCGGGAACAGGTATTCCTTTCCCCGGTCATCCACAATGCGGTACACGTCGTTGGCCCCTGTAAAAAGCACTTCCCGCAGGGTGCCGTATTTCCTGCCTGTAACGCCGTCTATGGCGGAAAGGCCGATAAGATCCTGCAAAAACCAGGCGCCCTCCTCCAAAGGAAGCTCCCTGCGGTGAAGGTACAGGATCTTCCCGCGAAGGGCGTTGGCCTTATCCACGGTATCCACGCCCTTCAGGGTAAGGAGCAGTCTTCCTTTGTGGGGCCGCATGGAAACGAGCCCCGCGTCGGTTTTCCCCTCGTCGAGCCAAAGATGGCTGACCGAAAGCAGGGCCTCGGCGGAATCGGCCCAGGGCTCAAGACAGAGCTCGCCCCGCACGCCGTGAACATTGACGATCTTCCCCGCCTCCAAATATTCCTTCAGCATAGTTTTCTCCCGTAAAAGCAAAGAGGCGCAGCCGAAAGGCTTTGCCTCCTGTTTCTTCTGTCAGTCGATCTCGACCATGATCTTTTTGCCTTCGCGGCCCGCGATGGTGCGCATGACAACGCGAATGGCCTTGGCAATCCTGCCCTGCTTGCCGATCACGCGGCCCATATCTTCCTCCTCTACGTGAAGGTGGTAGACAATGACCCCGTTTTCGGACTCTTCATATGTTACGGTTACCTGGTCCGGCTTTTCCACCAGACCCATGGCGATCGTCTTCAGCAATTCCTGCATATCCATAGTTTACTCTCCTCGGTACAGCTTACAGCACGCCGTGCTTCTTGAACAGAGCCTTTACGGTGTCTGTGGGCTGAGCGCCGTCAGCAATCCACTTCTTTGCCTTTTCCGGATCCACCTTTACCACGCTGGGCTCTTCCATGGGATCGTAATAGCCAATCTCCTCAATGAAACGGCCGTCGCGGGGGAAACGGGAATCCGCCACAACGATGCGGTAAAAGGGGGACTTTTTAGCGCCCATTCTTCTCAGTCTGATCTTCACTGCCATAATTCTTTCCTCCAACTCTTTTTTTATTTCTATGAAAAGGGTCCGGTAAACCCGTAGCTACCCTGATCAACAAAAATGATGCGGCACGAAATTCTATGCTCTGCTAAAACGGCATGCCGCCGCCCATACCTCCCATGCCTCCCATACCGCGCATCATCCGTTTTCCGCCCTTGCCGCCGAACTGCTTCATCAGCTTCTGAGTCTGCCGGAACTGGTTCAAAAGACGGTTGACGTCCTCGACCTTCTGCCCGCAGCCCGCGGCAATACGCCTTTTTCTGGAAGCGTCCAGCACATCGGGATGAGAGCGCTCATACGCGGTCATGGAAAGGATGATGGCTGCCGTGCGATCCATGACCCGGTCGTCTATCTCCACATCGTCAAGCTTGCTGCCAATGCCGGGAAGCTTTGACAGAATGCCCTTGATGGGACCCATCTTTTTGACTTGCTGGAACTGCTCAAGCATATCGTTCAGATCCAGCTTGTTGTTCATCATTCGCTGGGCGGTTTTAGCCGCGGTCTTTTCGTCCAGCTTTGCCTGGGCGTCTTCAATGAGGGTGAGCACATCGCCCATACCGAGAATGCGGCTTGCCATACGGTCCGGGTGGAAGACTTCCAGATCGGAAAGCTTTTCACCGGTACCGGAGAATTTGATGGGCTTTCCCGTGACGGCTTTTACGGAAAGCGCCGCGCCGCCGCGGGTATCGCCGTCAAGCTTTGTGAGCACAACGCCGGTAATGGAAAGCAGGTCGTCAAAGGCCTTTGCCACGTTCACGGCTTCCTGACCGGTCATGGCATCCACGGTGAGCAGAATGTCAGTGGGCTCCACCGCTTCCTTCATGCGGCGCAGCTCGTCCATCAGTTCTTCATCGATCTGCAGACGGCCGGCCGTATCAATAAACACATAGTCGTTTCCGTAGTCTTTGGCGTGCCTTACAGCTTCCTGGGCCGTGAGCACGGGATCCTGCGTCCCCTTTTCATAGACGGGAACGCCCGCCTGCTCCCCCAGGACCTGAAGCTGGCGGATGGCCGCCGGGCGGTAAATGTCGCCCGCCACCACCATCGGCCTGTGGCCCTGCTCCTTGAGCATCTTGGCAAGCTTTACGGCATGGGTGGTTTTACCGGCGCCCTGCAGGCCGCACATCATGATCACCGCCGGAGGGTGGGCCGGGCTTCTCAGGCGCTCCTCACTGCCGCCCATCAGCGCGGTGAGTTCCTCATTCACGATCTTGATGACCATCTGGGCGGGTGTCAGGCTTTCCATGACCTCGGAACCGATGGCGCGCTCCGTCACCTTCGCGGTAAACTCCTTGGCGACCTTATAGTTGACGTCGGCCTCCAAAAGGGCCAGGCGGACTTCACGCATGGCTTCCTTGACATCGGCTTCATTCAGTTTTCCCTTGCTTCTCAGCTTCTTAAAGGAACTGCTGAGCTTTTCCGCCAGACCTTCAAATGCCATTGCCGCCACCCTTTCCTCAAAAAATCAAGTGGTTCTTATTCCTCTGCCGCGATCTCCTGGGCTTTTTCCAGAATATGAGCGGCGTTTTCGTCGATACCGGGCACGTTCCCGAACTGAGCGTTAAGGTCCTGGATATTCAGAACGCAGTCGCAGATCTCGGTAAGGGCTTTCTGCACATCATGAAAACGCTTTGCAAGCCCCAGGCGCTCTTCCATTTCAAAAAGCTGCTGCTCCGCCCGCTTGATGGCATCCCGAACGCCCTGCCGGGTTATGTCCCTGTCCTGGGCGATCTCCGCCAGGGAAAGGTCCTCATTATAATACGCAGAGACCATTTCCCGCTGGGTATCGGTAAGCATTTCCCCGTAAAAATCCAGCAGAAAGGTTATCTTGAGATCCTTCGCCATACCGATCCCCCCGTTTTCCCCTGCAGCCGTGCTTTTTGGCTGTAAAGGATTTTTCTTTACAACGGTGAATTATACACTGGAGGCCCTCGTTTGTCAACAAAAAATCGAAAAAATTTTTTTGGTCGCAGAAAACAGGCAAAAATCAAGTAAAAAACCTCAAAATTCCTCTTCCTTTTTCAGGAAAAACAGGATATGATTAATAAGGAAACAAAGGAGGGACCTGACATGGATTTTTCAGAACTGAAGGCTGCCGCTCTTGAGGTACTGGATCCCCGAAGGATCTCGGAAGATATCGAAGCCGGCGGAGTTGCCGCCGCCCTTGTGACTGACCGTGGGAACATCTATCGGGGAGTATGCATCGACACTGCCTGCAGCATGGGCTTCTGTGCCGAGCACGCCGCCATTGCCGCTATGATCACTGCCGGGGAAAGCCGGGTGGAAAAGATCGTGGCGGTGAATTGGGACAAAAGGGTCATGGCCCCCTGCGGCAGGTGCCGGGAATTCCTGATGCAGCTTGGGAACCCGGACTGCCAGGTCATGGTGGAGGAGGACAATGCCGTCTCTCTGAAAGAGCTTTTGCCACTGTACTGGAAGCAATAACTGATCGGATACAATTTTTTATCGGAAAGGATGATCGATATGAAGCTGACACATCTGCGCACCAACCATTTTACAGAGCCTTTAGGTATGACCTTTGGTAAACCGATCTTCTCCTGGGTGGCGGAAGAAACCGCTGCCAAAAAGCAGACCGGGGCCCAGATCGTTGTAAAAGACGCGGCGGGAAAGACCGTGTTTGACAGCGGCAAACAGGAGGAGCTTTCTTCCCTGGGCTTTGAAGCTCCCATTATCCTTCTGCCCCGCACCAGATACACCTGGGATGTCACCGTTTGGGCAGATAACGGTGAAAGCGCTCAGGCTTCCTCCTGGTTCGAAACCGCAAAGGAAGACGAGCCCTGGCAGGCGAAGTGGATCGCCGCCGGGCTTGAAGACAAGGAGCGGCAGCCCCTGCTGGCAAAGGATTTCACCGTAACCGGAGAAATATCCAGCGCAAGAGTATACGCCTGCGGCCTGGGGATCTATGAGCTTGAGATCAACGGCAAGAAGGCCGGCGACGAATACCTGTTGCCGGGCTTTCACTGTTATGAAGAAAATCTGGAATACCAGACCTTCGATGTCACCGATCTGCTGTGCCGGGGCGAAAACACCATCGGTCTTGCTTTAGGGCCGGGCTGGTACAAGGGTGAGATCGTGTTTGACCGCTATCAAAACCTGTACGGCGACACCATGCAGACGATCTGTGAGCTGCACATTGTAAAAAAGGACGGCAGCGAACAGGTGATCGTTTCCGATGAAAGCTGGAAATGCTACCCCTCCCCTGTCACATTCAGCAATATTTACGACGGCGAGCATTACGACGCGCAAAAGGAGATTTCAGGATGGTCTACTCCTGGCTGCGAAGCTTGCGGAAAAAAAGTGATACTCCGGGAAGAAAACCGCCCGCTGATCGCGCGAGTTGGGCCGAAGATCGTAAAGAAACAGGAATTTGCTCCGGTAGAGATCCTGCACACTCCCAAAAATGAAACTGTGCTTGATTTCGGCCAGAACATGACCGGCTGGGTGGAATTCACCTGCCGGGAACCCGCAGGGGCCCAGGTACAGCTCACCTACGGAGAAGTCCTGCAGGACGACTGCTTCTACCGGGATAATCTCCGCTCCGCCAGAGCGGAATACAGATACATTTCCAACGGCAGTGAGGCCCGCCTGCGCCCCCACTTCACCTTCTACGGGTTCCGCTATGTAAAGGTGGAGGGTGTAAAGGATGTGCGCCCAGAGGACTTTACCGCCTGCCACATCCGGTCTGACATCGACCCGATAGGACATATCGAAACCGACAATCCGCTGGTAAACCGGCTGTTCCAAAACGGCATGTGGGGACAGTTTGACAATTTTCTGGATATCCCCACCGACTGCCCTCAGCGGGACGAGCGTCTTGGCTGGACCGGTGACGCGGCCATTATTTCCGCTACTGCCTGCAAGAACATTTACATGCCTGCCTTCTTCCACCACTTCATCCATAATGTAGCCCACGAGCAGGCGTACTACAATGGCGCTGTGCCTTTCTTTGTTCCCGCTCCCCATGTGGATGAAAGCGACAAGGAGTTTTCCTGGGTAAAGAACAACACCGACGGCTGCGCCATCTGGAGCGACGTGGCCACCATGATGCCCTGGGCGGTCTATGAAAACTACGGCGACACTGCTCTGCTCCGCCGGGAATATCCCGTAATGAAAACATGGGTGGAGCGCATTCGCCGGGATGACAGGCTGGACGGCGACAAGGGTCTGTGGCTCCGGGGCAATCAGCTTGGAGACTGGCTGGCTTTGGACCGGGAGGACGGGGACACACAAAATCCCTTCGGCGCCACAAGCCTTCCATATACCGCCAGCGCCTTCTACTGGTACTCTGCCTCACTGACGGCGAAAGCCGCCAAGGCGCTGGGCTATGAGGAAGACAAAAAGGAATATGAGGCCTTATGCAACAAGATAAAAGGTGCTTTCATCGAGGAATATTTTAATGCCGACGGTTCCTTGAAGATCCACGAAACGCAGACAGCCTGTGTGCTGAGCCTTTTCTTCGGCCTTTATCCCGACGGGTGCATGGAAAAGGTCAGAAGTACTCTGGAAGGGCTGCTGGAAAAGAACAACATGCACCTGAATACCGGTTTCTGTGGCACACCTTTCCTGTGCCGTGCCCTTTCCGACAATGGGGCAAACAAGTTCGCTTATGATCTGTTCCTGAACAACGACTATCCCAGTTGGCTCTATGAGGTAAAAATGGGCGCCACCACTGTGTGGGAGCGCTGGAATTCCATTCTGCCGGACGGCTCCATCAGCGGCACCGGCATGAACAGCCTGAACCACTATGCCTACGGCTCCATCGCCGACTGGATGTATCGGAACCTCTGCGGTATCAACCCCTGTGAGGACACGCCCGGCTACAAAAAGACAGTGATCCGCCCCATGCCGGACCCTCGGATCCGCTTTGCGAAAATGCGCATGGATTCCGCTTCAGGACGTTATGAGGTCGAATGGCGGTATGATGGTGAAACACTGCATTATGCCGTTACGGTTCCTTTCGACTGTGAAGCTACATTGATCCTGCCTGACGGTACGATCCACCAGCTTACTTCCGGCAGCTACTGCTTTTAAGGGCTTGGAAAAGCTTCCCACAGCCTCCACGTCCCTTCCTGGACCAAAAAACAGTCCGGCCCACAACAAGGTGGGCCGGACTGTTTTTTCTGACTGACCGAGCCTTATTCTGCTGCTGCGGAGGAAGCTCCGGAAACAGAAGAGGAAGCCGCCGCGGAGGACGTACTGCCGGCAGAGCTGCCAGCAGAATTGCCCCCTTCGCTGCTGCAAGCCGCCATAGTAAATGCCATGGCCAAAGCCATCAGTGCCGCAAGAATTTTTTTCATTTCAAATTTCTCCTTTTTTCTTAAAATTTGACAGACAGCCGAACGGCGCAGGATCGTTTGGCCGTGCCCGGGCTGGGAAGCCTTTGGTTCCTGATTTTCCGGCCCTTATATCGTTATTGAGTTTACCGCCTTTTTATTACAGCATTGTTTTCCACTTTTTTACAGTTGTCTTAAGCTCTTTCAAAAAAGCGTGAACATTTGTAACCGTTTCAGAAAAAGAAACAAAAGGCCTGGAAGTTGGTAAAATATTTAGTGCAGGCAAAGGAAAAGCCTTCCGGCCGAGAAGGGGCCAAAAGGCTTTTCGTTTTTCTGCTCAGATTGTCAAATTCATTTTTTCATGGAAAACCTATTTTTCCGGCTGGACCGGATTCTCCAGCCAATAAGCGGAGCCATCCGGCTCACGGTTCAAAAAATACCGGTCATACAACTCCCTGCGCAGGGTGGCAGGATCTCCAAAGGTATGCCATTCCTTCAGAAGAGCATTGACCTCTTTTTCCGAATACCGCTTGCCCACTTCAAATTTCCCGGCAAGATACGCTATGGCCAGCTGCTTTTTTCCCTGCTTCGCGGGCAGTGCCGTCAGCCGGCCCTGTTCGTCCAAAAAGGGCTGCAATTCCTTCATTTTTCAAAACACCTCTCTTTTGCCGTTATTGCAGGATCACGGCTGCTTCCTGCTGTGTCAAATACTCGTACTTCACCATAGCCTCCACCACCTGGCGCTGGCGCTGAGAGGCAAGATCGGGATTGGCGGCAAGAGAATAAACGGAGGGGGCGTTAGGGATTCCCGCAAGGAGGGTGGATTCAGAATCGCTCATCTCGGAAGGCTCTTTTCCGAAATACGTTTCGCTGGCCGACCTGACCGTATAGCAGCCTTCGCCGAAATAGATGGAATTTACGTACAGCTCAAGAATTTCGTCCTTTTCATAGGCGTCTTCCAAATCAAAGGCAAGGAAGACCTCAGCTATTTTTCTGGAAAGCTTCTGTTCCTGCGTGAAATACAGATTTTTTGCAAGCTGCTGCGTTATGGTGCTACCGCCTTCTGCAAAGGAAAGGGTGGTGAGATCTACCCACAGAGCTCTGCCAATGGCAAAAACGTCGATGCCGCCGTGGTCATAAAACCGGTGATCCTCCACGGCTACCACTGCCTCCCGGTAAGTTTCCGGCAATTCCGAAAACCGGGTGTAATCCTCCTGCTCCCTGACCTGGGATACGCGGGTCTCCAGGGGACAGTTTTTCAGGGCCTCCGCATACATCTGATACCCGTTGTATACCACAACGCCGACCGCCACAACGCAGGCCAGCACCGCAAGGAGCATGACCCGCCAGAGAAAGCTCCACAGCTTCTTCATCATACACACTTCCTTTTTCACCATACGCCCAAACATTTCTCTTTACCGGGCGTGATCCTAGAATAAAAGAAAGTCCTTGCAAAATACCCCCGAAAATTCTTACAAATTTCTCGCGCGCCTTTCATTTTTGAAAGGTTTATTCTTGATGGGCAGTCCTCCCCTGCAGCTCGGCTTCATGCTCCAGGGCAAGTTCGTTTCTGAGCTTTGCGGAATCCCATTCCCTGTTTTGGGAGGTAAGAACCGCCTTCAGCGCCACAGGCGCAATGCGCTTTTTTCTCATTCCGGTCAGGAAGGAGGTCACCTGACTGTCGCTGAAGCCCGCCATAAAAAGCATTTCATCGTCAAAAGACTCCACCTCGCTGCTTTTTGCTTCCTCTCCGGAAAGCAACGCGAACAGCGGAAGTCCGTATTCCTCGGGCTTGACCGAACGGGTCCGGAGCTTTTGCACCAGACAGAGCATTTTGATCTGTCTCCCCTTTTCCGAATTGAGATTATAAAGAAGAACCACAGGTGAATTCATAAATCAATTTCCTTTCATTTTTCTTTGATACTACCACGCTCCGGCCTGTTTTGCAAGAGAAATGGAGGCATGCCTTTGAGGATTTTTGGTGCTTTCTCCACCCCGGAACGGGAGAAAGCACAAAGCTTTCTTGCATTCCCCAAAAAAGAGCTTATAATAGAGAAAGAAACAAGGATCGGAGGTACCAATATGGCAAAGATCCAGGAGTCCGCAGAAAATTATTTGGAAGCTATCCTGATATTGCAAAACCGCAAAGGTTCCGTACGTTCTATCGACATCGCGGCGGAGCTGGATTTCAGCAAGCCCAGCGTCAGCGTCGCCATGAAAAATCTGCGACAGCAGGACTGCATTGAAGTGGACGGCGCAGGGCTGATCACGCTGACAAAGAAAGGACTTGCCATTGCCGAAAAGATCTACGAACGCCATACTCTTTTTACTGAGTGGCTCACCTCTCTCGGTGTAAATGAGAAAACCGCTGCGGAAGATGCCTGCAGGATCGAGCACGTTATCAGCGAAGAGACCTTTCAGGCCATCAAAAATCATGCACAAAGCATGTTCCCAAAGGAGTGCTGAGTTCCGGAAAAGCGAGAAAATTCCCCGGCCGCAAGTGAAGCTTGGCCGGGGAGTTCTTTTTACTCTTTTTCTTTCTTGAACTTTTCCAGATCAACGACCTTGCCGCCATGCAGACGGGATTCCTC
>CAZNZS010000018.1:0-33510 GCA_964577585.1 uncultured Acutalibacter sp. | reverse complement strand
GCGGGATCACTAGTTTTCAAGACTAGCTCCTTAAACCACTCGGACACCTCTCCATTTCGAGTGCGAAACAAATAGTATCACATTCTGCGTGTATCTGTCAATCCTTTTTTGCGAATTTTCAATGCGGTTTCAGAACTTAATCTCTATTTTATGCTTTCATCCAGAAAACGCTGTACGCCACGCATGACGCGGTCGTAATCCGCAGTGATCCCTTCTAGATAGGTACGCCCGCTTTCCGTGATATGATAGTACACGCGAATTCTGGATTTTTCACCGCCGACTACTTCCCGGCGGTCTGTGGCAAGGCCCTTGTCCACCAACCGGTACATGGCCATATATACGGCAGCCTCCGGAATGGACAGCAGACCGCCGCTGCGGGCTGAGATTTCCTGACTCATCTCATAGCCGTACCGGTCTTTTTCACATAACAGAGAAAGGCATAAAAGGTCAATGGGCGCCTTTTTGGTAACGTCCTGATTTGCCACGCTTTTCCCTCCTTTGCCGGTACGGATCTTGCTTTCTTTCCAAGCGGTTCGACAGATCATTTTTCTTATTTTAGCAGAGTTATCCCCAAAAAGCAAATACATAAAATTTTAAGTAACTTTTTCTTGACAGTCTTCTGTGCAAGTGTTACTATGAGATTGAAATAAGGGTGGAAAGGGTCAAAGTTCCTGCCCACAGGAAGGAGTCCGGCATGAATACATTAACGGCAAGCCATGTTACTTATATCTATCACAGCAAATATCAGAACGTTCAGGCGCTTACGGACATTACCTGCGATTTTGAGGAAGGAAAATTCTATGCCATTGTGGGTCATTCCGGCAGCGGTAAGACCACGCTTCTTTCTCTGCTGGCCGGGCTTGGCGTTCCTACGGAGGGAGAAATTCTGCTGGGGGATAAGTCCTTGAAGGAGATCGGCCAGGACAGGCACCGCCGGGAAAACGTGTCGGTGATCTATCAAAATTTCAACCTTTTTCCCGCTCTGAACGTATTGGAAAACGTCATGTATCCCATGCAGCTTGTGAAAAAGCCGGCAAAGGAAGCAAAAGCACGGGCAAAAGAGCTTCTTAATAGCGTCGGGCTTCAGGATGTGGATGTGCGCAAGCGGCCCGCCATGCTTTCCGGCGGCCAGCAGCAGCGAGTGGCCATCGCCCGTGCGCTGGCGTCAAGCGCAAAGATCATTTTGGCGGACGAGCCCACGGGCAATCTTGACAGTGAAAACGGAAAAGTTGTGATCGACTTGCTCAAGCGGTTGGCGGAAGAAGAGCATTACTGCGTGGTAGTGGTCACCCACGACATGGACATTGCCGCCAGGGCCGATCAGGTCTATTGCCTGATGGACGGCCGGCTGGTGGAAAATACCGGGGAGGAGTGAGCGGCCATGCTGTTTCTGAAAATAAGATATCATCTGTTTCGCAATTGGTCCAGAACACTCCTTTTGATTTGTACGGCGGCGGCTTTGTGCGGATGCATCGCTTTCTTTACCCATAATGTCCAGGCAAACCGGCAGGCTCTGGAGCAATTGAGCCTGTCCTCTCCCGCAACGCTGCGTTTGACAAATAGTGTGATGAACACCTTTGACGAGCTGAATGTCCGTGGAGAAGATGCGGATCGGCTGGTAGAGCTGGGGGTCGGTGACATAAACGCTTCCAGCAAAGTTGTGGGCTTTTGGAAGACTTCCTTTGGCGATGGAAATCTTTCCGATGTGGAACTGCTGGCTGTAACTGATATCGATACGATCGGCTTTTCTTCCCAGGAAGGGATAGAATATGCTCCGGGTACGGACTCTTCTTTTTTGGAGGGGGATGAACCACTGGTTCTGATGAGCCGGGAATTTGCAGAGGAAAACAGTTTTTCTCTGGGAGATTCCATTTCTCTGCAGTTGCAGCAGCGGTTGTTTTCTTCCCAACAAATGGAGGGAGCTTTTCGGCTGATTTCGGAAGAAAAGCTGTCGCTGCAGGTCGCGGGGATATTTGACGAAAACAGCGGCGCCGCCAATGCTGCCGACCTGTATCTGCCCAGCCTTTGGCTGAGGGCACAGGTGGAGAAAGCGGGAATGGATTTTTATTATAACAGCTTTTCCGGAAGCCTCAGAGATTCCATGAAGCTGAACGAATTCAAGGCGAAGCTGGCGGAATACGGCTACCGCCAGCCCATGGCCATGGTGCCCCAGACTGACAGAGAGATGTTGGGCTTGGATAGAAGCGCGGCTACCACCGCTGTGATGGAGGATAAGGCCTTTATCAGAGCTGCGGAAAAGCTGGGGACTTCTCTGCAGTATTACCGGATATTGTCAGTGCCTCTTCTGATACTGTTTGCGGGAATGGCTGTTCTTTCGGTGTTCCTCGTCCTCCGGGGCGCCAGGCTGGATATGGCTGTTTCCCGTTCTCTCGGAGAAACCAGGGCCATGGTGGCCGCGTCTCACTTTCTGGCGCTTCTGGCAGCCCAGATAGCCGGGTGTGTTCTGATCCTTCCGCCCCTTCTGCTTCTGGGCTGCTCCTGGGGGGAGCTTCTCTTTGCATACGGAGTCTTTTTGGTATGCGCCCTGTTTGGCAATGCCGTGGGGCTTTCCATCCTGCTTCGTTTTGAACCTATGGCCCTGCTGGTGCGGTCGGAATAAAGAGGAGGAGAAGAAACGATGAAAAACAGCTTAAAACAGCTCTTTCGCAGGCCCGGAAGGGCGCTGCTGCTCTTTTTCCTGATGATCGCGGCTGCCATGCTGCTGGTGTTGGGCGCGGCCATGTATATACAAAATGCCATGCGTCAGGAAAAACTGGATGATTTATTTGTCACCATGGGAACGGTAGAGCAGCTCCGGGGACAGGGGAAAGAAGAGGAGGAACTCATATCTCCTGATGTCCTGAGATTTCCCGGCGCTCAGTATGTGATCCCTCCGGAGTACCGGCCCATTTATCTGGCAGAGCTCCCCGATTCCTATATTTATATGCAGCCGCAGCTGGGCGATCTGATTGAATTTCAGGTCCTGGAGATCTTGAGGGAAGAAGAACGCGCCAGAGTTAAGATCACAAACCTTTTATTCGATGGTACGGCAAAAAGCGACGAACTGTACTACGGACGTTCCAACAGTGAATGGGACACAAGCAAGGATACCTATGTCAGCCTGAACGGCGCCGGCGAGAATTTCCGGGAGGGAAAAACCTATATTGGATATTTTACCAATATCTATAAGGATTTGGAGATTATTACTGTTGATTCGCTTGACGGTGTTGAGATGGTATATGTACCTCCCCAGAATGAGATACTTCCATTATCCATGGTGCACTTTGGCGCAATTCCACTGGCAGCCCCCTTCTCCAATCAATTTGATCCCCACGGGAACCGGGTGGAAAGCTCCGAGTTTTCCAGAAGCGACGTCATGATAGAGGAAGTAACGGAGGATTTCTGGGAAGAGGGCGGCCGGGGAGAAGCATGGCTGCGCCTGCAGGAGCAGGAGGAGCTTTCGCCCCATCTGGTTCCCGTTATGGGCGTGACCAGCGATCAGCTGCTTCCAAGTTTCCGGGAAAGCAATCTGCGGCTTCGTGGGCGGGCTATCACAGAGGAGGAATACCGCTCTGGCGCGAAGGTCTGCATGGTGGCAAGGACCATCATGCGGAAAAATCTATGGAAACTCGGAGACAAGGTGCGTCTGCCCCTTCTGTGTTCCCTGTACGGCTGTCCCGCCGAGGGAGACTATAATTGGGAATCCTTTGATAACCCGGTGGAGTTGAGCTTTTCTCCCCGCTCCACCCTACAAGATGATTTCAGCCTGTTGAATGCTCAGGGCGAGCTGTATGAGCCCTTCTGGAATGAGGAATACGAGATCGTGGGTGAATTTACCCTGCGTTATCCCCAGGATGACCTTCCCTTTGACAATCTGCTTCTGATTCCGCAAAACTCTGTGAGAGCCTCCGATGAAAACAATATCGCCTATTTTGGCCCCATGAGCAGCACAATGACCTCCTTCCAGCTTCCCAACGGGACCATAGAGGAATTTGACGCCGCTCTGCGGGCCGCGGTTCCCGAAGCGGAGCGCCTGAGGATCGAATACGACGACATGGGATATTCCGACGTGAAGAGCAATCTGGACAGCATCAATCAGACAGCCCTGCTGCTGCTTGCCTCCGGAATTCTTGCTTCTGCCGCTGTGGTGGCGCTCCTGATCTATTTCTTTGTGGTGCGGGAAAAGAAACGGACCGCTGTAGAGCGCAGTCTGGGAATGACAAAAAGGCAGTGCCGTACCTCGCTGCTTTCCGGTTTGCTGCTGATCGTGGTGATCGCCGCCGTTCTCGGAAGCTGTGCTGCCGGTTTTCTGCTTGAATATACGGCGGATTACCAGCAAATAGACAATGCTTCCCGAGAGGTGAGCATGGGAGACGGGGAAGTGATGTACCTGCCTACGGAAAAGATGGATTTGGGAGGGATCTATCATTTCAGCGCTCGATACAGCCCCTGGGCCATGTGGGATGCCAAGGGGAACCAGGCCAAGCTGGACGTGATCGATCCTCCTGTCATGATATATGTTCTGTCTCCGGTGATTTTGAGCATACTTACGGCGTTTTTGGCGTTGCTTTTTGCAAACCGGAACTTGAAGATCGAACCGATCCTGCTGTTAAGCGCAAAAGGAGAATAGGCACGTGGTGGATTTCCGGGTATGGGGAAGCTTTGCTTCCCCATATTTTCATTCATCTTATGGCGGACCGCTGTTCCAATAGTAATTTTCCATGATAAAAAAGGTATTGCATTTTGCATTGAAAGGGCGGCAAATATGTGATAAACTGGTCAAAACTCGACTGTGCGGCGGTGGCATGATGAATAAATTTGAGATAATTGAGATCGGCAATGATACTTATCAGCAGTTTGGTTCACTGGTTGCCGGTTTCAGAGTGACGCTGAAAGGCTTTAAGGGGATAAAGGCAGTTCCCGATACAGAGGCCGGCGCAATTGAAATGAAAGAATATCTGGATTCCGGCTTTCCCTGTTACGGGGCTGTTTGTGATGGCGAATATATCGGTTATGTTGTCTGCAGGGTGAATGAACCCTGCGTTTGGGTGGAATCTATCTATGTAAAGCCGGAGTTCCGCAAGATGGGCGTCGCTTCCCGGCTTTTTGAAAAAGCCGAGACATTGGCAAAAAGCTTTGGCGAGGAAACGGTATACAATTACGTTCACCCAAACAACTACGCCATGATAGGGTTTCTCCGCAAGCATGGATATACCGTGCTCAATTTGGTGGAGATCCGAAAGCCCTATGCGGGAGAAAAACCGAGACAGGTTATCCAGGTCGGCGAGAACAGATTTGATTACTGATAAGCGGCGCTTTGACAAAGGTCCTGAGCGAAGAAGCCGTACCGTTCTCGACAGCTTTTTAAAACCATAACTATTTTGCGCATTTAGGATAACATTTTAGCTCTTTCTCGGGAATCACTTGTATTTTCCTGAGAATCTCCTTATAATAGAGCCAAGGAACCAAAAGGTCGGAAAAGTTTATTTTTGTGGTGAAAGGCGGTATTATTATGAGGATCCTTTTGACAGGCGGCGCAGGATATATCGGCAGCCACACTGCTGTCGTTTTGTTGGAGCAGGGATATGAGGTTGTGATCGTGGATAACCTGTGCAACAGCAAGCCGGTAGTTGTAAAGCGCATTGAAGAACTCAGCGGCAAGAAGGTCACCTTTTATCAGTATGATGTCTGCGATGTAGAAAAAATGCGGGAAGTATTCTCCAAAGAAAGCATCGATGCGGTGATCCATTTTGCGGGGCTAAAGGCTGTGGGCGAGTCCGTTTCCCTTCCTCTGGAATATTACAGGAATAATCTGGAGTCCACGCTTTCTCTATTAAAGGCTATGAAGGAGCATAACGTCCACAATATCATTTTCAGCTCTTCAGCTACAGTTTACGGAGATCCTGCTTCCGTGCCGATCCGGGAAGATTTCCCAACCGGCAATACCACAAACCCCTATGGCACGACAAAGCTTATGATCGAACGCATTATGACCGACTGCGCAAAGGCGGACCCCGAGTTTAACCCGATCCTCCTTCGTTATTTTAATCCTGTGGGCGCCCATGAGAGCGGAAAAATAGGGGAGGATCCCAATGGGATCCCCAATAACCTTGTACCGTACATTACCCAGACGGCTGTCGGAAAAAGGGAAAAGGTGCATGTGTTCGGCAACGATTATCCCACGCCTGACGGTACCGGCGTAAGAGATTACATTCATGTAGTCGATTTGGCGAAAGGTCACGCGGCGGCTTTGCAGCTTTTTGAAAAGAACTCCTGCGGGCTTAGAGTTTACAATTTGGGGAATGGAAGAGGATATTCTGTTCTCGAAATGATCCAGGCGTTTTCCAAGGCTGTAGGCAAGGATATTCCCTATGTGATCGATGGCCGGCGTCCCGGCGATATCCCTGAGTGCTACGCGGATTGCTCCAAGGCCTTCCGGGAATTGGGCTGGAAGGCCGAAAAGACCTTAAGTGATATGTGCGCGGATTCCTGGCGCTGGCAAAGGATGAACCCAAATGGATATGACGAAGCATAAACCCTTGATCCTGGCTTCTTCTTCTCCCAGCCGTAAAATGCTTTTGGAGCGTGCCGGCGTGGAATTTGAAGTGCTTGCCTCCGGTGTTGACGAAACGGTTCCGCCGGAATACACTCCTGCCGAAACGGTGGAGTGCCTGGCGGAGAGAAAGGGAAGAGCGGTACTTGCGCTGCGCCCTGAGTCGGTCATTATTGCCGCGGATTCTGTTGTCAGTATTGACGGTCTGATCCTCGGAAAGCCCGAAGATGACGAAGACGCCAAAGCCATGCTGCGCAGGCTTTCCGGCAGAACGCACTGTATTTTTACAGGAGTTTGCCTGCTGTCGGATAATAAAGCGGAAGTATTTCACTGTAAGACTCAGGTCACCTTTTATTCCCTGACTGACAAGGAGATCGGGGAATATGTGGCCATGGGAGAGTCCCGCGGCCGTGCCGGGTCTTACGGTATCGAAGGGGCAGGCGTTACGCTGATCAAGTCCATTTGCGGCGATTATTCCAATATTGTGGGGCTGCCAGTGGCGGAAACACTGCGCCGGTTAAGAGGACTTCCTCTTACTTAAAATTCACTCATTTACTTTCCCCACGTACTATGAGTAATGGGGTGGTAATATGAAATACTTACATAAAAGGCGGTTCCCTGTCCGGTATCGAAGTGCCGTACACCGGGGGAAGCGCAGACGGAAAATCATTGCCATTGTCGTCATTTTTGCGCTACTGTGGTGCTGCATTTCCGAATGGGGGCTTTCGTCTCTTTCCAAAGAGCTTGTGGAGGAAGCAGCCAGAAATTATCTGATTGCTTCTATGAATCGAGCTATAGAGGAGGAGTGCGGTCTTCAGGAAAACGGGCCGCTTTCCGTCAATAAATCGGGTGGCAATGAAATTTCGGCGTTTTCCGTTGACTGTACCGCTTTGAATCAGATGAAAACCGGCGTTGCGCAGCGGCTTTTCAAGCTTCTGAACGGCAGGGTAACTCTCCGTGTCCCCATAGGAAGCCTGACAGACGTGGGCATTTTGAACGGCAGAGGGCCGGGGATCCCCTTAAAGCTGAACTTCGCCGGAGCCTCTGACGTTACCTTTCAAACAGATTTGGAATCAGCCGGGGTCAATCAAAGCTGCTACCGCGTTGTGATGAAGGTAAGTGCCAGCTTACATTCCCAATCCCGTAGATTTGAAGTACGGGCCGAGGAAACCACCTCTGCTGTGGTGGTCGAAACTCTTGTGATCGGTGAAGTGCCGAATGTGGCTTTCAGCGGAAAATACTGAAAAGGAATGGAAGATCCATGGAAAAGAAAGAAGCTGTGACGGAGCTTGAAAAGCTGCGCGAGCAGATCAGGTACCACAGCAAAAAGTATTACACGGAAGACGATCCTGAAATAAGCGATCGGGAATATGACATGCTGTACCGGAGACTGGAAGATCTTGAAGCAGAGTTTCCAGAGCTTATCACGCCTGATTCTCCGACACAGAAGGTGGGAGGCGCAGGCTATAACACCTTTGCTCCTGTGGTACATGAAGTGCCTCTTGAAAGTCTTCACGATTCCTTTTCCGAGGAAGAACTGAGGGCCTTTGACCGCAGAGTGCGCGACGATATTCCCAATCCAAAATACGTGGTCGAGCCGAAGTTCGATGGGCTTTCTGTTGCCTTGGAATACCGCGACGGCGTGTTTGTACGCGGTTCTACCCGCGGCGATGGCATAACCGGAGAAGACGTCACTGAAAATATTAGAACAATCGCCACGGTACCAAAAAAGCTAACGGAGCCGATCCCATTTTTGGAGGTGCGGGGCGAAGTCTATATGTCCGACCAAAGCTTTGAGCGCCTTTGTGAGCGCCAGGAGCTTCTGGAGGAAAAACCCTTTAAGAATCCCAGAAATGCCGCCGCCGGCTCGCTGCGACAAAAGGATCCGAAGATTACCGCGGGGCGTGAGCTTGATATTTTTGTGTTCAATGTTCAGCAGATCCGTGGTGAAACCCTTCTTTATCACGACCAGTCTCTCAGGCGCTTGAAGGAATTGGGCTTTGCCGTTCCGCCTCTTTATCACTGCTCCGGCGACATAGAAGAAGTGATAGGCTTTATCCACGAAATAGGCGAAAAGCGCGGAGGATTCGATTTTCCGATAGACGGCGCTGTGGTGAAGGTAAATGATTTTTCCCAACGTGAGGAGTTGGGCAGTACGGCGAAGTTCCCCAGGTGGGCGGAAGCCTTCAAGTATCCTCCCGAGGAGAAAGAAACCCGGCTGATCGATATTGAGATAAATGTTGGTAGAACAGGCGTTTTAACTCCAACCGGTGTTTTTGAGCCCATAACCTTGGCGGGAACAACTGTAAGCAGGGCAACTCTGCACAATCAGGATTTTATCTCAGAAAAGGATGTCCGCGTCGGTTCCAGGGTGATCCTGCGAAAGGCGGGGGAGATCATCCCGGAAGTTGTGTCCGTGATTTCCAATCCAGAGGATTCCGAGCCCTTCCACTTGCCGGAGCGCTGCCCTTCCTGCGGAGAGCCGGTGCTTCGCACGGAAGGCGAGGCTGCCACGCGCTGTGTAAATCCACAGTGTCCCGCACAGCTTTTGCGGCATTTGATCCATTTCGCTTCCCGGGACGCCATGGATATAGACGGCTTAGGGCCTGCGCTTTTAGACCAGCTTTTGCGGGAAGGAATGATACAGTCTCCCGCAGATCTCTATACCTTGGAATCGGAGAAGCTGGAGCAGTTGGAGCGCTTTGGCAGGAAGAGCGCGGAAAACCTTCTGAACGCTTTGGAAAAGTCTAAGGAGAACGATCTTTACCGCCTGATCTTCGCGTTGGGCGTTCCGCATATCGGTGTGAAGGCGGCGCAGCTTTTATGTAATGCCTTCCCGAACATGGATAGAATACGGGAGGCCGGCGAAGAGGAGATTTCACAGATAGACGGATTCGGTGGGATCATGGCAAAGGAGATCGTGGAATTTTTCTCCCGGGAATCTGCCTGCGCTCTGGTGGACCGACTGAAGGAGCTGGGACTCAATATGGAGGCGAAACAGCAGGTCCGCGGCACCACGCTCAGCGGAATGACCTTTGTTCTGACAGGAACCCTGCCCACCATGAGCCGTAAGGACGCAACGGAGCTCATTGAAAAGCATGGCGGCAAGGTAAGCTCTTCCGTGTCGAAAAAAACAGGATATGTTTTGGCCGGAGAGGAAGCCGGAAGCAAATTGGAAAAAGCAACTGCCCTGGGCATTCCCGTGATCACAGAAGAAGAACTTTTGAATATGCTGCAGAATTAAGTAAAAAACGGAAAGGCGGACTATCATGGAAGTAAGTTATCAGGAACTTTACGGGAAAGAAGCGGAAGCTCAAAAAAATCGCTATGCCGCGATCAAAGAAGGATTCGAAAAATTCTTCGGCAATTCAGATGACGCTGAATGGTTCAGCGCGCCGGGGAGAACGGAAATTGGCGGAAACCATACCGACCATAATCACGGCCACGTGCTTACTGCTGCCGTAAATCTTGACATCGTCGGTCTGGCGCGAAAAACCGGCAATGATACTGTGCGGCTCAAATCTGCTGAATATGATAAGATGGATTCCGTATCGCTGTCAGATCTTGAAGCAAGAGAGGAACTGAGCGGCTCTCAGGCCCTTATCCGCGGGATCTGCTCCAAATGCCTGGAGCTGGGCTACGAGGTCGGAGGCTTCGATTGTTATACCATGACACGGGTGATGAAGGGTTCCGGCCTATCCAGCTCGGCGGCTTTTGAAATCTTGGTGATCACTGTTATAAATCTGTTGTTTAACGATGGAAAAATCGATCCTGTAACCGCGGCTGTTATAGCGCAGTATGCGGAAAACGTGTATTTCGGAAAGCCCTCCGGCCTTCTCGACCAAATGGCAAGCTCTGTGGCCGGCTTTACCTCTATTGATTTCGAGGAGCCCACAAAGCCGGTGATCCGCCAGGTGAATTTTGATTTTGGCTCCTGCGGCCATGCCCTTTGTGTTGTGGATACCGGTGGGAACCATTCTGATTTGACGCCGGAATACGCTGCCATTCCCAAGGAAATGAAAGAAGTAGCAGCCTATTTCGGAAAGGAATTTCTCAGAGAGGTAGACGAGCGGGAGTTTTTTGACAGCCTGAAGGAGCTGCGCCGGGCAGTTGGAGACCGTGCCATTTTGCGTGCAATGCACTTTTTTGATGATGACAGGCTGGCAGTGGAGGAAGCTGACGCGCTGGAAGCAGGAAATTTTGAAGCCTTTAAGAAAATGATCCACAGTTCCGGCAAGTCCTCTTACCAGCGGCTGCAAAACGTATTTGCCATCGTTTCTCCAAAGGAGCAGGGAATATCGCTGGCTCTGGCCGTAAGTGAACGTGTATTGGGGGAAGATGGCGCTTACCGTGTCCATGGCGGAGGCTTTGCGGGTACGATTCAGGCTTTTGTGCCTCTTGATAAGCTGGAGGAGTACCGGGCTGCCATGGAAAAAATATTCGGACAGGGCAGCTGCTACGTGCTTTCCGTCAGAAAATACGGCGGCGTAAAAGTACAAGTGTAACAGATGAAGTGTTTGGGCCGGCATGTTCTGCCGGCCTTTCTCTTTTTCTTGCAGTTTCTTCCCAAAAGTGGTATAATCACAATTGTTCTTTTGCAAAACGGAGATGTGCAGGATCCTTTCTGACAAGCATGAATTTATGAGAAACGGGGGAGTGCTTTTTTGGAAAAAATCCTTGATCAGCCGGTCCCTTTCCTGGAGGAAGCGGCCAAAGCCATGCGGGCGCGTTTCAAAAAGGACACGCCGGCAGCATATATCCGCACTTATGGCTGTCAGCAAAACGTGGCGGACAGCGAGAGAATAAAGGGAATCTTGAAAGAAATGGGCTTTTCCCTGATAGAAGACCCGGAAGAGGCCGATTTCATCCTCTTTAATACCTGCGCAGTCCGAGAGCACGCGGAGGACCGTGTGTTCGGCAATGTGGGAGCACTGAAAAACATAAAGCGCCGTAAGCCCGATCTTTTGATCGCCGTGTGCGGCTGCATGACAGAGCAGGAGCATATTGCTGAAAGGCTGAAAAAGAGTTTTCCTTTTGTGGAGATCGTGTTCGGCACCAATTCGGTTCACAGGCTGCCCGAAATGATGGCTGCCGCCGCAGATTCCGGGCGTGTTTTCCTTCGCGGAGAAACGCCCCCCGAAGTTCTGGAGGGCTTGCCCATTCATCGGGATAAAACTTTTCAGGCTTGGGTGACTGTGATGACCGGCTGCGATAATTTCTGTTCCTACTGCATCGTTCCCTATGTCCGGGGAAGAGAAAACAGCCGCAGACCTGAATATATCCTTCAGGAATGCGAGTCACTGATCAAAGCCGGTTATAAGGAGATCACGCTGTTGGGCCAGAACGTGAATTCTTACGGGAAAGGGCTCGATGAACCGGTTAATTTTGCTCAGCTTTTGAGAAAGCTTGATGACATTGAAGGAGATTACCGCATTCGGTTCATGACCTCCCACCCTAAGGATGCATCCAAAGAGCTGTTTGACGTTATGGCCGAAAGCCGCCATATCCCGCACTGCATCCATTTGCCGTTTCAATCCGGAAATGACAGAGTTCTGCAGGAGATGAACCGAAAATACACCAGGGAGCAATACCTTGCTCTGATCCGTTATGCGAGAAGCGTTATGCCGGATATCAGCTTTACCTCTGATGTAATCGTAGGCTTCCCCGGAGAGACCTATGAAGAATTCAAAGATACTCTGTCACTCATTGAAGAGGTGGAGTTTACAAATTTATTCACCTTCATCTATTCTCCGAGGAAGGGGACAAAGGCTGCTCAAATGCCGGATCCTATTTCCCATAAAGAAAAAACGGAATGGTTTGCCGAGCTGCTCCGGGTACAGGAAAAGATTGCTTCCCACCGCGGACAAAAGATGGTCGGTACTGAAGAGCGCGTTTTGGTCGAGGGAAAAGAGGAAAAGATCGGGTTCCTTTCCGGAAGAACTTCGGGCGGTCTGGTCGTTCTGTTTTCCGGTGAGGAAAAGTTGGTTGGCAAGTATGCCGTTGTCAGGATAAAGGAAGCAAAGGGATTGCAGCTGAAAGGCAGCCTGATCTCTGCCGAATGAAAGGCTCCTGAAAAAAAGTCTGCTTTGTTTCGGATCAAAGAGAAAAACGCACAGAATAAAATCAAAATAGTATGGAGGCAGCAAAATGGATATTATTGAATTGACAAGAGAGCTCGGCAGACAAATTCAGGCAGAAGAAAGCTATATTGCCATGCGAGCGGCCCAGCAGGCCTGCGACGAGGATGAGTCATTGCAGGAAATGATCGGTGAGTTTAATTTGAAGCGTATGGCGATTAACAACGAAGCGCAGAAGGATGATCGGAACGAGGAAACTCTGAAGCGTCTGAATGAAGAATTCCGCGATGCTTACGGGAAGATCATGGCAAACGAAAACATGAAGCAATATAACGACGCGAAGACCGTTTTTGACTCCGTGCTTCAGCGTATCACCACCATTATCAGCCTGTGCGCGGATGGGGAAAATCCCGATACCTGTGATTATGATGCGGCTGCCTGCGGCGGTGATTGTTCTTCCTGCGCCGGCTGTCATTGAAAAGAATAAACTCTATTAGAACCGGATTTACTGTTCCAACACGAAAGGAGCCGGAAAAACATGGCGGATTTTTCTCCCATGATGAAGCAATATTTTGATATGAAGGCAAAGTACCCCAACACGATACTTTTCTTTCGCCTCGGCGACTTTTATGAAATGTTTTTCGATGACGCAAAATTGGTTTCTCAGGAGCTGGAGCTGACGCTTACCGGTCGGGAATGCGGACAAGATGAACGCGCTCCGATGTGTGGAGTTCCGTTTCACAGTGCGGAATCCTATATTGCCAGGCTGGTGGAAAAAGGGTATAAAGTGGCCATCTGCGAGCAGATGGAAGACCCGAAGCTTGTCAAGGGCCTGGTAAAGCGTGACGTGATCAGAGTTATCACGCCCGGTACTGTGCTGGAGAGCAGTATGCTGGATGAAACAAAGAACAATTACATTTGTTCCTTGTGCTATCTGGAGAACAGCGCGGGAATTTGCTTTGCCGATATTTCAACAGGTACTTTGAAGGTGGACGCCGTTTCCACGAAAAGCGTCGGTGCTCTTACGCATCTTTTGGAAAACAGACTGGCACGTTATATGCCCAGTGAAATTTTGATAGATCCGCAGGCGGCAGATTTAACGGAGTTAGGCAAGTTTATCCGCAACAGGCTCCATTCTTCCGTGGAATGCATGGATTTCTCTCTCTATGAGGATATTTCCGCGGCTGGACATGCTATCTCAAAGCAATTCGGCGGAAAATCGCTGGAGGAGCTTTCTCTTGCCGATAAGCCGCTTACGATTTTCGCGGTAAATGCGCTGCTTGATTATCTCGGTCGCACGCAGATCACCGGCCTGGAACGAATGAACGAAATTGAGCTTGACGTGGAATTCAATTCCATGTCCCTGGACCTTAACGCCAGAAGGAATCTGGAGCTTACGGAAACCATGCGCAGCAAAGAGCGGCGCGGTTCTCTGCTGTGGGTGCTGGACCACACGAAAACCGCCATGGGGAAACGTTTGATCAAGGCATGGCTCGAACAGCCGCTTCTCAGTCCCGCGCAGATCACATTGCGTCAAAACGCGGTAGAAGAGTTGTTCGAGGATCCCCAGCTTCTGGATGAAATAATCGCGCAAATGACCGGAATATATGATTTGGAACGAATCATGACAAGAGTCGTATACGGCTCCGCAAACGGCAGGGAGCTGCGCTCCCTGTGTATGGCTTTGCGGAAGCTGCCGGGACTGAAGGAAATTCTGTCCCACTGTGAAGCTACACTGCTGCAGAACCTCAACCGTGAGATCGACGGGCTGGAGGATATGGCAGACCTTATCGATGCTTCCATTGTGGATGACCCGCCCTTTTCCATTCGGGAAGGCGGCATCATCAAGGAGGGGTATTCGGAAGAGCTTGACGGGATACGGCATGATATGAATGGCGGAACAGAGCTTGTGGCCGCTGTGGAGGCAAGAGAGCGGGAACGCACAGGGATCCCCAAGCTAAAGACAGGCTACAACCGTGTTTTCGGATACTACATAGAGGTTTCCAATTCCTATAAAGATCAGGTGCCGGAGGATTACATCCGAAAGCAGACCCTGACAAACGGAGAGCGGTATATCACGCAAGAGCTCAAGGAGCTGGAAAACAGGATTTTAAGTGCCCATGACCGCTCCATCTCTCTGGAGGGCAGGCTGTTCGACGAGGTCCGTAAGACTGTCGCCGCCCAGCTTTCAAGGGTGCAGGCTTCTGCCAAGGCGGTGGCGGCCTTGGATGTTATCGCTTCCTTTGCCTTTGTGTCTGTGAAAAATGATTATACCAAGCCTGTGATCAACTTGAGCGGAAAGCTGTATTTGAAGGACAGCCGCCATCCTGTGGTGGAGATGCTTTCGAAAGATGCTCCCTTTGTGCCCAATGATGTTGACATGGACATGAACGATAACCGGGTCGCGATCATTACGGGCCCGAATATGGCGGGAAAATCTACCTATATGCGGCAGATCGCCATTATAACGATCATGGCCCAGATTGGCTGCTTTGTGCCGGCGGCTGTGGCGGAGATCGGCATTGTAGACGCTGTATTTACCAGAGTCGGGGCGTCGGATGACCTTTCTGCCGGGCAGTCTACCTTTATGATCGAAATGACCGAAGTGGCGGATATTTTGAAAAATGCCACAAAGAACAGCCTTGTCATCTTTGACGAGATTGGCCGCGGGACCTCTACCTTTGACGGCATGAGCATAGCAAGAGCCGTGCTGGAATATGTCCAGGATAAAAAGCTGGTAGGCGCTAAAACCTTGTTCGCCACCCATTACCATGAGCTTACGGAGATGGAAGAGATCCTGCCCGGAGTGAGAAACTTCAATATTGCTGTGAAAAAGCGTGGGGACGACATCACCTTCCTGCGCCGTATTGTTCGCGGCGGAGCAGACGACAGCTTTGGCATCGAAGTGGCAAAGCTGGCAGGTGTTCCGGAAAAAGTGATCAAGCGCGCCAAAGAAGTATTGGTAGAGCTTGAAAGCGGGACAGACGATGGGGAAAAGAAGCTTTCTTCCCAGCGCTTTCTGGAGGAACCGGTTCAGCTTACTCTGGACAGCACAGACGGGGAAGCTCTTCAAAAGCTTCGCAATCTGGATGTAAATACCCTGACTCCGATCGAGTGCATGAACGCTTTGTTTGAGCTGCATAATATGGTAAAATAATCGCTTCACGATTATTTTACCAGTTTTGCCTTCGGCGTTTAGAATAATCGTAAGACGATCATTAGGAGAAGCCCTGACCGCACAGTGGTTCTCTTTTCTATATCATGGAATAAGCACAAAGGATTAAGAAATATGAATTATTCTATTATTCCCATACGGACACACCCCGAATTGGGCGAACAGGCTGCAAAATGGTTCCACGAAAAATGGGGTATTCCTCTTGCGGCATATCAGGAGAGCATCCAGATCTGCACAGCAGGCGGCAATGCTGTACCTCAGTGGTATTTGGCTTTGACCGACAGGGAGATTCTGGGCGGTCTGGGCGTTATTGAAAACGATTTTCACAACAGAAAAGATCTTTCTCCCAATGTGTGCGCGGTCTATGTGGAAGAAGCCTTCCGAAATCGGGGAATTGCCGGAAGCCTTCTGAAGTATGCCGCCGCCGATATGGCAGAGCTTGGCTTTGACACATTATATCTGCTGACAGATCATACCTCTTTTTACGAAAGATACGGATGGGAATTTTTCTGTACGGCACTGGGAGATGGTGAGGAAAAAGAATCAAGAATGTACCGGCATATTGAAGGTGAAAAAATGGAAAACTATCAGGATATCAACGCCGATGTGATCGACAGATGGGTGAAAAGCGGATGGGAATGGGGAATTCCCATTTCTCACGAAACTTTTCTAAAGGCGAAGGAAGGGCAGTGGGACGTGGTTCTGACCCCGAATAAGCCGGTTCCCAAGGAATGGTTCGGCGAACTTAAAGGAAAGAAAATACTTGGACTTGCCAGCGGCGGCGGCCAGCAAATGCCGATTTTTGCCGCTTTGGGAGCGGTCTGTACAGTTCTCGATTACTCGCCGCAGCAGCTGGAAAGCGAAAAAGCGGTGGCGCTGCGTGAAGGATATGATATACGCATTATCCGCGGAGACATGACAAAGCCTCTGCCGTTTGAGGACGGTGAATTTGATTTCATTTTCCATCCGGTCTCGAATTGCTATGTGCGGGAGGTAAAGCCGATTTTCAAGGAGTGCTTTCGGGTGTTACGGCCGGGAGGAGTATTGATCTCCGGTCTTGATAACGGTGTAAATTTCCTGTTTTGGAACGAAAATAACAGGGAGAAGCTCAATTCTTTCCCTGTGGACCCCGTAAAGAATCCTGACCAGAGGGAGGCCATGATGGCGGAAGATGACGGCTATCAGTTCTCCCATACCATGGAAGAGCAGGTGGGTGGACAATTGGAGGCTGGATTTCAATTGACCCATCTATATGAAGACACCAACGGAGAAGGCGTGTTTCACGATCACAATATTCCCTGTTTCCTGGCCACCAGGGCAGTAAAGGGAATGTAAAACAGGCAGGTACCGATAAAAGTTTATTTTTACGCTTCGGAAAAATCGCGGAGGATGATCGATATGCCGAAAATTCAGGTCTTGGATAAGCAGATCGCAGAGCTGATTGCAGCCGGAGAAGTGATCGAACGTCCTTCTTCTGTCATTAAGGAGCTTGTTGAAAATTCCATTGACGCGGGGGCGGGAATCATCACCGTGGAGATCCGCCGTGGCGGCGTTACATATATGCGCGTGACAGACGATGGATGCGGCATGTCAGCCTCCGATGTGCCTACGGCGTTTTTGCGCCATGCGACAAGCAAGATCAGTGCTCAGGACGATTTGGATTCCATCATGACCCTGGGCTTTCGCGGCGAGGCACTGGCTTCCATTTCAGCCGTGTCACACGTTGAACTGCTTACCAGAGAGGCTGGGGCCGATGTCGGCACCCATTTCCTTTGCGGAGGCAGTGAAGAGCCGACGTTGAAAGAGGCCGGCTGCCCGGAAGGAACCACAATTGTAATAAGAGACCTGTTTTATAACACTCCGGCGCGCATGAAATTTCTGAAAAAGGACAGCACGGAAGGCAATTCCGTGGCCGGAATTCTTGATAAAATGGCTCTTTCTCATCCGGAGATATCCTTCCGCTTTATCAGGGACGGTAAGGAACAGCTCCGCACGCCGGGAGACAATAAGCTTTCTTCCGCGATTTACGGAGTTTTCGGCAAGGAATTTCTTTCCACTCTGATTCCCCTGGAATATCAATTCGAGCACGTCAACGTTACGGGTTTTATCAGTTCTCCTGCCGGAAGCAGGCCAAACCGGACCATGCAGAACTTCTTTATTAACGGCCGCTATATTCGCAGCCGCACTGCAATGGCGGCTCTGGAGGAGGCTTATAAGGGTTCGATCATGGTCGGAAAATTTCCTGCCTGTGTGCTTCACATTTCTCTTTCTTCGGCTGCGGTGGATGTCAATGTTCACCCGGCGAAGCTGGAAGTCCGTTTCGTCAGTGAACGCCCGATTTTTGACGCTGTGTACCATGGCGTGAAGTCTGCTCTGGCTGCGGGAGACAAACCTAAGCTGATGGAGCTGAAAAAGCCGATGCTCCGGCCTTATGCACCGGTTCCGGAAAAGCAGGAGCAATTAAGGCTTTCCTCTGTGGAAAAGCAACCCCCACCGCCGCCAAAGCCTGTTGAGCGCTACACTGTTTTGCGGGACAGAGCTCCGAAAAGGGACACGCTGTTTTCCTATGCCGACAGCATCCTTGAAAAGGAACCGGATGCGGATAAGAAGGAAGCTTCAACTCCGGGCAATTTCGAGGTGGAAAAAGCTGTCTCAGTTGCTTCAAATGCATTGGGTCAGGACGCGGCGCCCGAAGGCGCGCAGGAAACGGATGGGAGCGCCGGAAACCTGCGCAGCATTGTGAGTTCCGGTTTTCATTCAAAAATTATCGGCGAGGCTTTCGGCACTTATATCATTGTGGAATACAGCAGCGATGCATTGATGCTGATCGATAAACACGCCGCCCATGAAAGGCTGCTTTATGAAAGGCTGAAGTCAAACCGGAACGGGAACAACCAGCAAACTCTTCTGGAGCCTGTTTCCGTAGCTTTGGATAAGGATGAATATTCTGCGGTCCTTTCTCATCAGAAAGAACTTCTGCAGGCGGGCTTTGAGGTGGAAGATTTTGGAACCGGGACGGTGCTGGTGCGCGCTGTTCCGCTGATTTTGGAGGGGGAAGACGCGGCGGAAGCTGTTATGGAGATCGCCGGTTACCTTTCTTCTTTGAAAAAAGACATCACCACAGAGCACCTTGACTGGGTGTATCACAATGTTGCCTGCCGCGCCGCCATGAAAGCCGGAGACCGCACAAGCGAAGAGGAACTGATCTCTCTGGCGGAGGAGCTTGAAAGAAATCCCCAGGTAAGATACTGCCCTCACGGCCGCCCAATTTATATTATCATAAAACGCCGTGAAATTGAAAAACAATTCGGCAGAGTGTGATTATGGATTACAAAATTCCCGTTTTAGCTGTTTTAGGCCCTACTGCCACCGGAAAAACCAGGCTGGGGATCGCTCTGGCCAAACGCTTTGGCGGAGAGATCGTTTCCTGCGATTCCATGCAGATTTATCGTGACCTTCCAATAGGTACAGCACAGCCCAGCGCTGAAGAGCTTTTTGAGGTTCCCCATCATCTGGTGGGTTTTTTGGATATTACCTCAGCCTTCAGCGTTTCCGACTATGTCTGTGCTGCCGGACATACTATTTGTGAGTTGGATGCAAGAGGCGTTCTTCCGGTTCTCGTGGGTGGTACAGGGCTGTATGCCAGATCCCTGCTTCGTGGATTTACTTTTGAAGAAGCCGGGCGCAGTGAAGAGGTGCGTAAGAAGCTTTTTGCGCGCGCAGAGCGGGAAGGGGTGGAAGCTCTATATCAGGAGCTGACGCGGGTCGATCCTGATTCCGCCCTGGGGATCCATCCCAATAACGTAAAAAGAGTAATTCGCGCGCTTGAATATTTTGAGCTTTTGGGAGAGCCTTTTTCCAACCAGGCCAAGCGCTCGCAGACGGCGGAATCTCCCTACGATCCTTTGGTGCTCTGCCTTTCCTACAGAAATAGGGAAACACTGTATGAAAGGATCAATTCCAGAGTCGATAATATGATAGCGGAAGGGCTTCTTGAAGAAGCGGAAGCTTTTTTCAGATGCTGCCATTCCTCTGACTCTATTCCTACCGCGGCTCAGGCAATAGGCTACAAAGAGCTTTTTCCCTATTTTGAAGGGCGGGTTTCTTTAGAAGAGGCCGTTGACAACATAAAAAGAGAGAGCAGGCGGTATGCCAAAAGACAATTGACCTGGTTTCTGCATGAACCGGATATCAATGTCATTTATATCGATGATTTTTCAGATTTTACCGAAATAACAGAAGAAGCTTCCCAGATGTGGGAAGAATTTGTGTCAGGGAAAGGGGCGGATGCAAAATGAACAGCAGAAAAATTCAATCATTTGCATCGGCGGCCATTGCTTTTCTTCTACTCATCTATGTGGGGTATCAGATATATCTGGCAAACCATAAGGGGATCGTAACGGAGATTGCCACCTACGGTTCTGTTTCCGATACCTTGCAGACCCAGGGGTTTGCCATAAGAAATGAAAATGTCATCACAGATTCTTACACAGGTGTGCTGAGCTACAAGGTCGCAGATGGGGCAAGAGTATCAAAGGACGGTGTGATCGCTGATATTTTTTCCAGCGAAAACGACGCTGCTGTCCGCAATCAGATCGACCGTTTGGATAGGGAGATCGCAAGCTTAGAGGATCTTTCTGCCCCGGCCGGGCTGTTCATTTCAAATCCTTCCATGATCAGCACTCAGATTTACAGTGCCATTGGAACTATTTTTCAGGAGGTCCGGAACAATAACTTTTCTGAGATTGCCGCGTTAAAGGAAAATCTTCAAACGGTATTAAATCGGAAGCAGCTGATCATTCAGGAGGAAAGCACAGAGGATTTTCAAATGCGCATTGCGGAGCTTCAGGAGGAAAGAGATACCCTGAATGCTTCGGCAGGCGAGTCGGTGGGCTCGATCACCGCGCCTGCAGCAGGATACTTTATCAGCAGCACGGACGGTTTTGAAAATGTAGTGGATATCTCAGAGATCAGGAATATTACACCGGAACGGGTACGGGATCTGCTGGGCCGTGAAAAGGGGACAGGTCTCGGCTCTTCGGTAGGGAAGATCTGTTCCGATTACAGCTGGTATCTTGTTTGTGTTTTCTCAGACAGCGCCATGCTTCGCTTCGAAGATATCACAGAGGTCAATCTGGATATTCCCTTTGCCAGTACCGAAACGATCCCTGCAGAGATCATTGCCAAAAACCGTGACAGCGCAACTGGTGATACCGCCGTGGTTTTTGAGTGCTCCTACATGGACTCGGATATCGCTTCTGTCCGGAGCGAGCCGGTGCGGATAAATGTGCAGACATATTCCGGCGTGCTGGTCAGTGAAAAGGCTTTGCATTTTTGCGATGTGGCGTATACGGATTATGATGAAAACGGAGAGCCGGTGGAGAAGGTAAAGAAGAATGTAAAGGGCGTTTATATTCAAAGAGGACGTCAGCTGGAATTTGTTCAGATTTTTACGGAAAAAACCGTAAACGGCTATGCAATCTGTAAAACAGAGCTCAGCAGTGCCGAGCAGGAGGCTCTTGTAACAGATTCCACCATTCAGCTTTACGATAACGTTGTGATTGAAGGGACAGATCTCTATGACGGAAAACAGGTACAGTGAGCAATGTGCGGCGTTTGATAAAAATTATCCCGTTATTTTGGAAAGGATATCCCGGGCAGCTGAAAAATCGGGTCGCAGGATGCAGGATATCACTTTGCTGGCAGCTACAAAAACCGTGCCCGGTGAAGTGGTTGCCCACGCTGTTCAAAAAGGGATTTCCTGTGTGGGTGAAAACAGGGTTCAGGAATTTCTGGAAAAGCAGGAATATTTCGACCGTACTCTCTGTGATGTACAGTTTATCGGCAGGCTGCAGACCAATAAGGTGAAGTATCTCATCGATAATGTCAGTATGATCCAGTCAGTAGACAGTCTTCATCTCGCGCAGGAGATTTCCAGACAGTGCCAGTTAAAAAACTCGAAAATGAATGTTCTTCTTGAAGTAAATATCGGAAAAGAGGAAAGTAAAGGCGGAGTCATGCCGGAAGAGCTGCCGGAATTTGTAGATCAGGTTCGTGCTTTGCCTGGAATAAGCATTCGTGGATTGATGACGATCCCTCCGGAAACAACGGACCCAAAAGAACTTTTTCGATGTTTTTCCGCTATGAGGGAATATTATGTTGACATAGCGGGTAAAAAAATGGATAATGTATATATGGAGTGCCTTTCCATGGGCATGTCTTCAGATTTTGCTCAGGCTATTGAATGTGGGGCGACCATGGTGAGGATCGGATCTTCCCTTTTCGGAAGAAGGCTGGCTTTGTAGTGGAGTTTTTTGTAAGGGATGGTGACTTTCCAAATGGCAGGAATTCGTGATAAGATCCAAAGGATGATCAATCCTCCTGACGATGAATATGAGGATTATTATGATGACGAAGACGATAGGGAAGACGATTACGGAAGTAATTATGACGAACCGCATCGCTCATCATTTTCCTCCCGCTTTGATCCGCGAAATAATAAGGTAGTTAATTTTAACGAGAAATCCCAGGTACAGATGATGGTTTTCAAGCCTGTTTCGTTTGGAGAAGAGACACGTGACATCGCGGATGAGCTTCTAAAACGCCGCACGGTTGTGCTCAACCTGGAAAAGGCAGACAAAGAATCTGCCCGCCGTATTGTGGATTTTTTAAGTGGCGTTGCCTATGCGAACAACGGAAAGTTAAAACCGATCGCCTCAAATATCGTGATCGTTACGCCGTTTAATGTGGATTTGATGGGAGACGACGTGTTAGACGAGCTGGAAAGCAGCGGAATCTATTTCTAATCTATGGAAAGAGATTCGCAAAAGCTGCTGTTGGCCCGGCTGCAGGACGAGATCAGAGCGTCTCAGAAGCATCCTTGCTTTTTTGGATTTCTCAACGAAGAAGAAGGCGCTGTATGTGAAGAGCTCCTGCGGAGGGAACCAAACTTATCCTTTGCTTTTTGGGGAGGCTATGAAGAAGCGGAAAGAAAGCTTCTGGGGCTTTTTCCCGAATATATGGAACCGGAGTATTCCAGCTTTCCGTTAACAGCGCTTACCTTTTCTTTTCGGGAACAGGATGCTCTTTCACACAGAGATTTTCTTGGTTCTTTTATGTCTCTTGGCATAGAAAGGGATACCATTGGAGATATTCTGCTTTCAAAAGGCCGGTGTGTGACCTTTGTGCGGCGGGAGTTAGAAAGCTATTTTTGCCTGAATATTCAAAAGATCGGTCGTGTAGGAGTTCGGGTCATTCCGGGAATAGACGGTGGTCTTCCCATCGAAAAAGAATATCAGACTCTTTCCGGTGTGATAGCGTCTCCAAGGTTGGATTGCATGGTGGCCTTTTTGTGCCGCTTGGGCCGGGATAAAGCCGCAAAGCTGATTTCTGCCGGACTTGTCATGCGAAATCATAAAGAAATCCTTTCCGTTTCAGAACGTGTTCAGGAGGAAGATATTCTTTCGATCCGCGGATACGGAAAGTTTTTGATAGATAGGCTGGGCCCTTTGACTGCAAAAGGGCGTCTGTCAGTACAATGCAGGAAATATAAATAAGGGGGACATTCCAAATGTTGACCGTCAAACAAATCAATGAGGTAAGCTTCGGAAAGGCAGGCTTTTCCGGGTACAGGCCGGAGGATGTGGATAATTTTATCGATGAGGTCGTCGAATCTTTCCAGCAGTTACAGGCTGAACGAGACGATGCTCTGAAACGCAGTCAGGAATTGGCTGCAAAGCACGCTGAGCTTTCCGCCAAAAACGCGGAGCTTCAGGAAAAGCTGTCTATCCTTGCACAGAAGATCGAGACTTACCGCGAGGATGAAGATGGTATTAAAGACGTGCTTCTCAGCGCGCAGAAGCTTGCCAAGGAATCTGTTCAAACAGCTAAGGATAAGGCAGAGCTTATCTTGCAGGATGCGCACACAAATGCCGAGGAACTGATGGATAACGCTAAGGTTGAAGCTGCCAAGGCGGCCAAGGAATATATGGCTCAGGCGGACGAGAAGAGGGAAGAACTGGAGGAAATGAAGCGTCAGGTCTCCTCCTTCCGCGCGTCCTTGCTTGAAATGTATAAAAAGCATTTGGAAGATATCAACCATATTCCGAACTTCAGACAAAAGGAAAAGCCGGAAGAGGAACCGGAGAGGCCTGTCGTTTCGGAACAGCCTGCAGAACCGGAAAAGCCGGTTGAAGCAGTTCTGTCTCAGCCCAAGCCAGAGCCCGTACCGGAAAAGGCTGTTCAGCCTGATCCGGCCCCTGTCGAAGAGCCCGCTCCCCAGCCTGCAAAAAGGCCTCAGCCCGTTGCAAGGCCTGTAGCAAACGAGCAGCGCGCGGTAAGAGAGAGGCCCGATCCTGCCCGCAGCGCCACACTTCATGATAAAGTGAATTTCACGGAGCAGCCTGAGGAAGAGGAGGACGATTTTGCTGACGAAGACCTTTCCGATGTCGGAATCGATTTGAAGACCTACAGCAATATTCCCGAAACTCTGCAGCGGGAAAAGAGCAGCCACTTCAGTCACCTTGAATTTGGCGATGATGTTGATATCGGAAACAAAAAGAAGAAGAAATAATTTTTCAGGGGGCAGATTGCATAGATTTGCCCCTTTTTCATGACAGTGATTTTGCTTATAAAAGGAGAAAGTTTTTTGAAAGATAATACACTTCGGCGCCGCTGTATGTATGGCGGGCTTGCTCTTTTGATTTCTGTACTGCTTTTTGCTGTGGACCGTGTGACAAAATATTATGTCTGTCTTTATCTTCAGCCTGTGGGGAGCGTTCCAATCATCAGCGGCCTTTTGGAGTTTACTTATTTGGAAAATTCAGGTGCTGCCTTCGGTATGTTCCAGAATATGGGCTGGCTTGTTTCCGCTGTGACGATTGTGGTTTCCATCTGTATCTGCGCAGCGATGTTTCTGTATAAAAATCATACCTTTTTCAGCTTTTCTGCCTTTTCGCTTTTGGTTGCGGGCGGTCTTGGAAATCTGATCGATCGCTTTCGTTTTGGATTTGTTGTGGATTTTATTCATGTACTGTTTTTTGATTATATCTTTAATTTTGCCGATTGCTGTGTAACCGTTGGAGCGGTTTTCCTTGTGATTCACGTGATCCTGATTTCATACAGAGAGAAAAGGGAAACAGACCCGAAGGGGTCGATGGATGTGCATGAGGATGGGTCTCAATGACGGAGCGAATCGTTTTACCGGTAAAGGAGCAGGCTGAACGGCTTGATAAGTGGCTTTCCGATAATATGAGCAATATAAGCCGTTCCGCCGTGCAAAAGCTGATTGAACGGGGACTTGTTACGCGGGCTGGGAAAGTACTTTCCAAAAGCTCTCTCCTTTCTCCGGGAGACAGTATCGAAGTTGCTTTGCCGGAACTGAAGCAGCCGGATGTGGAATCTGAAAATATCCCTCTTGATATCGTGTTTGAAGATGACGACCTCCTTGTAGTAAACAAGCCAAAGGGCATGGTGGTGCATCCTGCGCCCGGCAATTACAGCGGCACATTGGTAAACGCGCTGCTTTATCATTGCGGCAGTTCCCTTTCCGGGATCAACGGTGTGGCACGTCCCGGGATCGTTCATCGGATCGACAAGGACACAAGCGGACTCCTTATCGTTGCAAAAAATGATTTTTCCCATGTGCGCTTGGCGGAACAGATCAAGGAGCACAGCTTCACCCGGGAATATCAGGCTGTGGTATACGGTAATGTGAAGGAGGAGTCCGGAACAGTGGATGAGCCGATTGGGCGCCATCCGGTAGACCGGAAGAAGATGACGGTTCTGCACGGTTCCGATTCCGCGCGAAATGCCGTTACACATTATACTGTAGTTTGCCGGTATAACGGCTTTACCCATCTGCGGCTTCATTTGGAAACCGGGAGAACGCACCAGATAAGAGTCCACATGGCTTTTCTTGGACATCCGGTGGCCGGTGACCCGGTTTACGGGCCCAAAAAAGTGATCAGTTATCTGAACGGTCAGTGCCTGCATGCGGGGTCAATCGGCTTCCATCATCCGCGCACAGAGCAATGGATGAGCTTTACAGCGCCGCTCCCCACTTATTTTGAAGACTTTTTAGGTCGGCTGCAAAAGCTTTAGGAAGGGATCAGCAATATGGAAAAGCAAGAGGGGCAAAAATCTGCGGGAAGAACACAGCTTATACTGCGCATTGCAGCTGCCGTGATCACGTTGGCACTGTGCTTGATCATAGCTTACTGCCACAGCAACACCCAGCCTGTAAACATTTATGTTGTAACGGCTTCCGCGGATACTGTGTCAGTTTCCGGCGATATTTATGATCCCAACGTGCCTGTAAAATCGCCGGATGTTTTTTCCAAGGCCACGGTATCCGCTGCGGACCCTGCGGAAGACCTGCCGGCGGAATCTGTCAACATCAACACGGCCAGTCTTGAAGAGCTTCAGCAGCTTTCCGGTATTGGGCCGGTGCTGGCCCAGAGGATCATTGACTATCGGGAAGAAAATGACGGCTTTGACACGGTTTCGGAAATATCTTCAGTAGAAGGTATCGGTGAAAAGATCTTCGGGCAGATCAAGGATCATATATCGGTACAATAAGACGGTTGATAAATGATAAAGGACTCTTCGAATGATCCGAAGAGTCCTTTATCATGAAAACCCATTCATTTGTCGCTGTCAAAAAGAATGCCAGTTTTTGCTCTGACAGCTTCCATGAATTCCGATACTTCCAAGCTTAAGGAAGAACAGCGCTGATATTCGGCATGGGAAGCTTCCGGCTCTGTGATAAACCGATAAAGATCTTTTGCCTCAAAACCCATTAGATCGGATTTTGCCATATCTCCAAACAGGCTTTCAGAGGGTTCATCCCGCCTGCACAGGGAAATCCCCGTAAGCTTTGAAATGGATTCTACGGCAACAGTTCCTTCTGTTCCCTGAAAGTCGCTGTTGGCTCCGGATTGTCCCAGCTTGGAATAGGTGAGAACGACGGTCTTATCAGGATACTTCATGGAGATCACGCCGCTTCCGTCAGCGCCGCTTTCCATAAATACGGTGTCTACATGGAAACTTTCGGGCTTTCCGAAAAAGTACAGAGCGGGGAAGGCGCAATATACACCAAGATCCATCCAGGCCCCGGTTTCCAGTTTCGGGTTGAAAATATTTGGCAGTTCTCCGCCAAGATAGGAATTCAGCTTAGAAGAACGCTGACAGAAATCCAGCTTCACCATAGAGATCTTCCCGATTTTTTTCAAAGCCTGCTCCAGAAGAGCACGCTGAGGAAGGTGAAGGAACATAATGGCTTCCAGAAAAATAGCGCCTTGCCGCCGTGCAATCTCCTGCAGTTCCTTTACCTTCCACGCCTGGGCGCAGAGAGGCTTTTCACAGATCACGTGCTTTCCGTGTTCCAGGAGAAGCTTGGAATGCTCATAGTGCAGGGCATTTGGGCTGGCAACGTAAACGGCGTCAATTTCCTTACAGGCAGCCAGTTCCGAAAGATCGGTAAAAGCTAGCCTTGCGCCGTGCTTTTTGGCGTATTCACGGCCTCGATTTTCCTCGCGGGAATAAACGGCGGAAAGCTCCCAAAGGCCGCTGCTTTTTGCTCCCGCTATGTATTCATCTGTGATCCATCCTGTACCTATGGTAGCAAAACGCAGCATGGATTATACCTCGTCCCAATAACGCTTCAGATTGGCAAGGCCGATGCGGGCAGCTTCTATGGGATCCTCCATGCCCTCAAACTCAATAGCGATGGTATCGTCGTAGCCTGCGGCCTTCAAGGTGCGCAGGCACTGTTTTACGGGGACATTTCCGTGACCGATGATGGTCCCGCGCAGATAGTTTCCAGCCCTTGTCTGGAAGGAGCCTTCACCGGGATTGGCATCATAGAAGCTTTTCCATACAAAGTCTTTTGCGTGGACATATTTTACATATGGGGCAACGCGTGCCACTGCCAGGGAAGGATCCTCATCAGCGCACATAAAATTACCGATATCGCACAGTAAAGCAAAATTCGGATGATTTACAGCGTTGTAAAGCTTTTCTACCCGCATGGAATCCTGCGAGAAGAAGCCGTGGTTCTCCGTCATGGTCATAACGCCTTTCCCGGCGGCATACTCCGCTACTTCGCGGACGGATTCCGACAGTGCAGGCACAAGGCTTTCATAGCTGCAAGCCTTGCCGGAACCGGCGGGATAACCGGAAGTGATATCGTGACGCATCCTGGGCGCGCCCATCAGCGAGGCAAGATCAACATAGCTCTTGACACGAGCTATTTCCTTTTTGGTATCCCCGTCGCTGCCGTTGATAAAGTCAGCGCCGATGGCCAGGGAGGAGATGGAAAGACCGTGCTTTTCCGCTTCGGCCTTGATGTCCCTTGCCCGCTGCTGCATTTCCTCGGGAGGACAATTGAAGTTGACAAAATCCACTGCTTCTACCGCGTCAAAGCCCAATTCTTTGGCTTTTGCGATACATTCCATGGGCGTGATAGCACCCTTGCGAATGGCGGAAAAAAAGCTGTAGATACTGATTGAAAATCTCATGGTAAGTTCCCTTTCTGAAAATAATTATTTTTAACGCACACCTGTCATAAGCGCGGTAAAGAACAACGAAAGACCAGAAGTTTTTAGTCACCAAAGCTGATTCCGATCTGCCGTGCAGCCTGTATCTCACTGCAATCCACAGGGACCGCTTTCAGTTTTCCGGCGACATCCTGCAGCGGAACGGGCACGGTTTCGCCACCCACAACGCCTACCATAACGCCGAAGCGCTTCTCCTTGATAAAACGGGCTGCCGTGGCGCCGAGACGGGTACAAAGCACACGGTCATAAGCACAGGGACTCCCGCCGCGCTGGAAATGACCGGGCACGCAGACGCGGATTTCGTTGTCGATTTTGTCGGAAAGCTCTTCCGCAATGCGGTATACGATGGAAGGATGCTTGAAATCCGCACGAGCTTTCTTGAATTCCTTTTTTGAGAGAGCGGCTTCTTCCTTGGAAAGAGCACCCTCTGCCACAGCTAGAATGGAGAATCTCTTGCCTTTCTTGATGCGGTCATTGAGGGTTTTGGCAACCTTGTTGATATCATAGGGGATCTCCGGCAGCAGGATCACATCGGCGCCGCCCGCAATACCGGCAGATAATGTGAGCCAGCCTACCTTGTGGCCCATGACCTCCACAATAAAGATGCGGCCGTGAGAAGTGGCTGTTGTGTGGATGCAGTCGATCACGTTTGTGGCGATCTCTACCGCGCTGTGAAATCCGAATGTTACCTCAGTGCCCCAGATATCATTATCAATGGTTTTGGGAAGATGAATGACATTCAGTCCTTCTTCGCGCAGAAGATTTGCAGTTTTCTGTGTGCCGTTTCCTCCCAGAATTACAAGACAATCAAGCTTCATGGCCTTGTAATTTTCCTTCATGGATTTGACCTTATCCACGCTGTTTTCATCAATGACGCGGATAGTCTTAAACGGCTGACGCGATGTGCCGAGCAGGGTGCCACCCAGTGTGAGAATGCCGGAAAAATCTGACTCCGACATCTTCTTGTATTCTCCGAAAATCAGGCCTTTATATCCGTCTTTGATGCCGTAGATCTCAACATCTTTCCCAAATTCTTCGTAAAGGCCCTTGGCAACGCCGCGAATGGCAGCGTTCAATCCCTGGCAGTCGCCGCCGCTGGTCAAAATGCCTACTCTCTTCATAGATCCTTTTCTCCTTTCAATTTATCAAAGCGATTTTATTTGAGCTTAATCGGACGCACAGATCAGGCATCCGTTTCCTCAGCTGAATGTATGGGAATCAGCGGAATATCATGGGATATTTTCTGCAGCTCGGCAAGTCTGTTTTGGGCTTGCTTGTAAAATGCCATCTGGCTGCTGAACGCAACCTTGCCACGTCTGGTCACATGCTGATATTCGGTATTGGGTAGCATGATCCTGGCATTGGTATTGTCGTGAAGCAGCGTGTCCAGAATACCGAAGGCCCGTTCCTTCAAATCGGGGTCTTCGATTGGGAAAACGAGCTCAACTCTTCGGTCCAGGTTCCTTGGCATCCAGTCCGCGCTTCCCATATAGATCTTGGGAGCTCCGCCGTTTTCAAATTTGAAAATGCGGCTGTGCTCCAAAAGCTGGCCAACAATGCTTATGACAGTGATATTCTCGCTGATGTTTTCCAAACCGGGGATCAGGCAGCAGATGCCCCGCACGATCAGTTTTACAGGAACACCGGCCTGGGAAGCGCTGTACAGCAAAGAGATGATCTCAGGGTCTACCAGGGAATTCACCTTCGCGGTGATCCCGCTGGGAAGCCCCTGCCGCGCGTTGACTGTCTCAGCTTTTATCATGCGAACGAAGAAGCTTCGCAGGCCATGGGGAGCAACGGCAAAGCAGCGGTACTCAGGCGGACGGGAATACCCTGTAATGACGTTAAACAAAGAAGAAGCGTCTGCGCCATACTGGCTGTTGCAGGTGAATAACCCCAGATCTGTATAGATCTTAGCGGTGGAATCGTTGTAGTTCCCTGTTCCCAAATGCAGATAACGGCGAATGCCATCCTCTTCCCGGCGAACCACCAAGGCGATCTTGCAGTGTGTTTTCAGGCCGTGGAGACCGTAGATAACATGGCAGCCTGCTTTTTCCAGCTTGTTTGCCCAGTTGATATTGTTTTCTTCGTCGAATCTTGCTTTCAGCTCCACAAGCACTGTGACCTGTTTCCCGTTTTCCGCAGCCTTGATCAGTGCTGCAACGATAGGGGAGTTGCCGCTTACGCGGTAAAGGGTCTGTTTGATTGCCAGCACGTCTTCATCCTGAGCTGCTTGCTCAATGAATTTCACAACGCAATCAAAGCTTTCATAGGGATGATGTACCATTCTGTCCTTATCGCGAATCGCGGTAAATATGTCGTCGTATCCCCAGAAGTCAGCCGGAAAAACAGGGCGGACAGGCTTAAAGCACATGGCTTCAAAGCCTTCTATTCCGGCAAATTTGGAGAAGAAGGTCAGATCCAAAGGTCCGGACAGAGTATAAATTTCATCTTTTTTGATTTTCAACATATCCGTAAGGAAAGCACGGATGTGTTTGTCGCAGTTTTGCAAAATCTCCAGCCGTACCGGTCTGCCGCGCTTTCTGCGTTTGATGGATTTTTTTACTTCGCTCATGAAGTCTTCCGCTTCCTCGTCGATTTCCAAATCGGAATCTCTTGTGATTCGGAAGGGGCAGGCAGCCTTTATTTCGTGGAGCTCGAATAATTCATCCAGCTTACAGATGATGACGTCTTCCAAGTGAGTAAATACCCGACCGTTTTCCGAGGGCAGCTCCACAAATCTGGGTAAAATAGACGGGACCTGAACAATGGCGTAGCATAGCTCTTCGTCTTCTCTGTCTTTCAGGCAGACGGCAATATTCAGAGATTTATTTGCAAGCATGGGGAAGGGGCGGCTGCTGTCAACAGCCAAAGGCGTCAGCACCGGGAATAAAAACCTGTGAAAATACTGGGAAAGAAAAGCTAGCTGTTTTTCATTCATTTGCTCCCGATTTACAAAGGTGATGTTTTGCCGTGCCAGCGCCGGCAGAATGGAGCGGTGCAGACAGGAGTACTGTTTTTCCATGAACTGATGGGCTTTTTCCTCAAGCTCCTTCAAAAGTACGGAAGGAGAAAGGTCAAAGCTGTCCTTTTGTTTGTAATTCGAATTCACCTGCGCCTTTACACCGGCAATCCTTACCATGAAAAACTCGTCAAGGTTGGATCCGGTGATTGCCAGAAAACGAAGCCTTTCCATTAAGGGGTTCTCCTTTTTGGTAGCTTCCTCCAGAACGCGGGCGTTAAAATCCATCCAGCTCAATTCACGGTTATAATAAGGGAAACTTTTTTCAGCCATTTTGCAGCACCTCTCATTTCAACTCGAATTTAATGAAAAGCTCAGGGGAAAGACCGAATACATCTTTAAAATATTGCGCTGATTCCGCAAAGGCCCATTGCTCCAGGGAAGTATCACTGCAGGAACTCGCTTTGAAAAGAACACGGTCATTTTCAGCGGACACCCGCAGGTTCTGCAGCTTTTCACAGTGAGATTTATCCAGCGCGTTTGCCATGCGGAACATAGCAGCAAGTTTCGATATGGTCATCCTTTCCACTTTGTCAAGTCTTGAAAAGTCTTGGTTCCCTTCCACGGAAAGATTCTCAGAGATGCTTCCGGCCACAAATGCAGTTTCCAGGACCTCAGCTTCGCTCAAGCCAAAGAGGTCCATACCCTTTATCAGGTCGAAGGTACACTTATTATGCTGCCTAGCGCTGACAAAGCCGCCGCAGCTATGCAAAATGGAAGCAAGCTCCAGAATCAGCTGCTTGGAAGGATCAAGGCCGTGAACCTTTTTCATTTTGTCAAAGATCAGGCATGAGGTGTCCTTAATGTATTCGGAGTGCTGCAAGTCGCATCCAAATCTGGAAGCAGTGGTTTTGGCACATGCAACCGCACTTTTTTTCCAGAAAGCCAAGCGCTCGGCCTCAGCCTTGGAAGATAACATGCAACGTACAGTGGCTTCCGAGATGTCAACAGTAGGCGCGTAAATGGTTTCCGCATTTGGGCAGAAGCGCAGCATAGCGTGATAGATCGCAAAGGCCACACAGAACAGAGCGGCATCACTTTCATTGATTCCATAATGCTGCGCAATATTTTCCGGTGTACGGTCTTTCAGGAAGGAATACAGCTCGGAAAATCTGTAAGCGTTCAGTTCATAGGTGTCGTCATGGCGCTTTGCGCCGCACAGCTTTGCGGCAAGCTCTATCTGCGTGCCGGTAAGGATCAAGTTGTCCACCTGAAAGCCGGAGAAGGAAACACGGTTCAATGTCGTACTCAGATATTCCTCTATCAGAGTATGAAAATCCTCCGAAGAGCTTTGGTGGCTTTGCAATACATCGTGAAGCTTTAACGCACCGATGGAAATATTTTGAAAATAGACCACCTTTTCGCCGTCAAATAAGGCAACGCCAATGCTTCCTGAACCGATAAAAGCAATAACAGAGTTTCCACAATTCAGAAAATCGGCATTTTTCAGCTTCGTCACGATCTCCGAATAGATATATGCTTTCTCCTGACTGCCTTCCAGCACGGAAACCTCTATTCCGTTGCGTACAAAAAGCTGATCAATGGCAAGGTCCCGGTTGTTGGCTTCTCGCAGTGCGGTGCAGGAAATGACCTTCGGCTTTTGTATGTCGTAAGAAAAAAGGGCAGCGGAGAACTTTTCCAGAGCGCCTGAAAGCTCACGCAGGCTTTCAAAGCTTATCACGCCTGTTTCGAATACGTCATGGCCCAAGCGAACCGGATATTCGAGAAAGTCCAAAGTAGATACATTGCCTTTTGTATGCTGGGAAATACGCATACGCAGATTGTTGGTTCCGATTTCAATAACGGCAGCCGCATTTGCTGATTTCTTTTTATTCAAGCAATTCCCTCCGATATAAGACATCCGACAGTGGATAAAAATTTTTTTGCTTTTGAAATCCTGAAAAGAGCTTCAAAAATTTTACAATTATTATATCAAGATTTTCAGAAAGTTTCAATCTGAATTTTAGCTATTTTGGAATGCTTTTCTGCATTCCCGACTTTTGATTCGTACTTTCCCGGCCATCCGAAAAGAATGTTAAAAAAGGTCTTGATTTTTTGTGGGAAATTCGATATAATAGGGAAGCCGTAAGGATACGGAGAGGTATTCTAATGGTAAGGAGCCACAT